>DATMYN010000295.1:0-5415 GCA_035560875.1 Longilinea sp.
ATGATATCGTGGCAGTGGACGGAAAGGTTCTACCTGCCAGTGGGGCTGAGATCATTTCTGATCAAGCCTTACAGCCAGTTGTGGACGATTTTCGACAGTCTACGTTTATGAGCATCCCTTATAATCTTTTCATCCCTAAAAATTATACTGAAAAGACTCAATATCCCTTGGTGATGTTCATTTCCGATGCCAGTACCAATAGTGATGATCCCTTTGTATCTCTGGTTCAAGGGATTGGCGGAGTGATTTGGGCAACCCCCGAGGAGCAAGCCAAGCATCCTTCTTTTGTTTTGGTCCCCCAGGTCCCTCATGGAGTCCCTTTGACCCGCGATGATTTTGTAGCGTCGCAGGAGTTGAATATTATTAAGGATCTATTGGATGAGGTGGTGGAAACGTACAACATCGATAAGAACCGCATTTATACAACCGGTCAATCTCAGGGGTGTATGGCATCCTGTGAGCTGAATGTACGTTACCCGGATTATTTTGCTGCCTCACTCTTGGTTTCCGGTCAGTGGGATCCCAAGTCAATGGCAGAAAAGTTGGTGAACAAGCACTTATTCATCGCCCTTTCGGAAGGCGGCCAGCGGGAATTCCCCGGAATGAACGCGGTCACCAATGCCTTGGAAAAGGCCGGTGCAAAGGTTGCCCATACCCGACTAAATGCTCGAAAGAGCAAGACAGAACTCAACCAAGACGTGAAGGAACTGATCGCCACGGGCGCCAACATCTTGTACACCACCTATAACGCCAACTCTGTTTTACCCGATGATGGTAAACAGTACCCGTCGATTTATCATCACCTGCGCGGCTGGGTGATCACCTATGATATCGAAGCGGTACGGGATTGGCTGTTTTCACAAGAAAAGGAGAAACCATAATGGCTATCGAACGGATAGACACCGAACTGTGCACGGGGTGTGGAATTTGTGTAAATAGCTGTCCGGTCGATGTGATCCGGTTCGATAAGGAAAGTAAGAAAGCTGTTATCCGATATCCTCAAGATTGCGTTGTGTGCTGCTGGTGCGTTGCCGAGTGCCCTCAAGGGGCTGTGTTTATTACACCGGTGGCGCGTACGTCGCCATTATTTACAAGCTGGGGATAGGAGGACTTATGATAACTTCAACGACGGAGAAGCGATTGGAAGCGGATGTTTTGGTGATTGGCGGAGGCATCGCCGGCTGTTTTGCCGCTATCAAAGCCAGACAGCAAGGTGTTGAGGTGATCCTGGTCGATAAAGGCTATGCAGGCAAATCCGGACAAACACCCTATGCCGGAAACTTTATGGCTTTTAACCCCGAGTGGGGGCATAACCTCGATAATTGGATGAACTACATCAATAAGACCAGCGAGTATGTCAACAACCGCCAATGGACTGAAATAACGATCAAAGAATCTTACGCCAGATACCAAGACTTGGTTTCTTGGGGAGTGCGTTTTCAAAGTAGTGCAGATGGACAGCCTGTTCGTTTCCCGTCCCCGCCTGGAGTAACCGATCAATTGCGGTTTGATGAAGAGGCGCGGGGGGATTACGCTCAAATCCTTCGCAAGCAGGTGCTTAAAAGTGGAGCAAAGATCCTGGACAGGGTCACCGTTATTGAGCTGATGAAACTGGATGGAAGGATTGTTGGTGCGGTCGGCATCTCACTGGATAATGATGATCTGATCACCTTCCTGGCTACGACAACGATCCTGTGTGTTGGTGCGTGCGGCTTCAAACCGGCCGGGTATCCTCCCATTATTCAATTAACTGCGGACGGTGAGGCAATGGCTTACCGGGCAGGTGCCGAAATTCTCGGAAAAGAATTTGTCGATACCCATTCCACCCGGATGGATAACCCGATCGGTATCCCAAATATGCTTGGCCGAATGAAAGAGGTACCGGATACCTTGAAAGTGCTGATTGGCCCCGGAAGAGGGCGACCCGAGACCAACGCAGAAGGCGATCCATTCCCGGAGCGGCCGGCAGAGGCTTCGCATTATGGTTATACCTACCTTGAGCGTGAGTTCGAAGCCCATGCCGGTCGGGCGCCGATCTATTCGCCTACTTCAGAAGGCGTTAAGGAAGTAGTTGGGGGCGCCTGCCTTGGCATGTCGCTGCGTAAGGCGGATGGGATCTGGCCGGCGAATTTCCAATGTGGTTCAAACCTACCTGGACTTTATGCAGCCGGTGATGCCTTGGGTAATATGCAGAACGGCGCTGTGTATGCACTCTCTGGTTCAGCCATCGCCGGCGGGGCGGTTACCGGTACCATAGCCGGAGAAGCCGCAGCACAGGAAGCCATGCAGGTAGGAAAACTAACGGTGGACGAAATAGAGGTCATCAGAGCCAAACAGGTTGTGCTGGCTCCCATTGAACGCAAAACCGGGTACAGCCCGCGCTGGGTGACCCAACTGCTCCAGAACACGATGATGCCTTATTTCATCTCTTACATCAAAAAAGCGGACCGCTTACAAGCAACGCTGACAGTAGTCGAGTTTATCCAAGAGCATCTGGTTCCCAAACTATTCGCCCGAGACCTGCATGAGCTGCGCCTAGCGCACGAGACAAAGAACATGGTGCTAAGCGCTGAAATGCGGCTGCGGTCAGCCCTTTTCAGGACCGAGAGCCGGGGTAATCATTACCGCGAAGACCATCCCCTCCGCGATGACCCGGATTGGCTGGCGTGGACCAAGATAAGAGAAGAGCAGGGAAAAATGGTACTCATTAAAGTACCGATCCCTAAGGAATGGTGGCCGGACCTATCTACGCCTTACCATCAGAGGTATCCATTTCGATTTCCGGGTGAATAGGGGTGAGACTGTTTGGGTGAATGTTAAGGCTATGGCAGTAAAAAAGCCGTCTTCTTTTGGTATGCCCGAAGCATGACCAGTGCAACCACACTCAATATCAATTCGGATACTGCTTCTGATGCCCACAGCATTGTTAATGAAGAGAACCTGGAAATAAGGAACAATACCGGCAATTTGACCAGGATGATACCCCCCAGGGTAAGGATCAGGGCATGTTTGGCTTTACCGAGCGACTGGAAATAAGCTGCCACCAGGGCGGTGATGCCGGTCAGCGGGAAAGCAAGCGAGATCAGCCGCAGCGCCGTCTGCCCCTCGATGATGATATTGGCTTCCTTCGATAATAATCCGATCAAGGCGGCGGGGAAGAGCAGGCAAACCACGCAGATTACCAGCCCGTAAATGAAAGAGGAGCTGAGCGATAAGCGTATGGTCTTCCGCACGCGCTCCAATTTCTGCAGCCCATAGTTGTAACCCACGATCGGCTGCATGCCCTGCACAATCCCGGAATGGGGGGTGATCAAGCCCGCATACAATTTGCTTAAAATCGCAAACACTCCCAGGGCGGTATCGCCGCCGATCACCTTAAGCAGGTTGTTCATAACGATGACGACGATGCTCAGGCTGATATTCTTAAGGAGAGAGGGGAAACCAATGAGCAGGACTTCGCCAATGATCGGCCAATCCGGTTTGAAATAGGATGTTTTGATCTGGTAGGAGCGGTTTTTCCTAAAGAAGAAAAAGTACACGCTCATACCGGTTGAAATCGTTTGCCCCGTTACAGTCGCCAGGGCCGCTCCGGCTATCCCCATGTGCAGGACCATGATGAACAGCCAGCATAGCACAATATTGGCGCTTACCGGGATGATCCACATCAAGGTCGAGTAACGCACATTGCCATCCGCACGCACAATGGCCGAGAACCCGGTGCTGGTGACGGCGCCCAGGAAGATGATGCGCCCGTAGGTGATGGCATACGGAGCCACAGTCTCAGTGGCGCCGAACAGGCGTACGAGCGGTTCGATGAAGATTAACCCCAGGATGGTGATAAGAATAGCCGTGCCCCAAAAGAGGAACAGAGTGTTGGCAATGGTGCGTGAAGCCTTTTCTTGATTTCGTTCGCCCAGGGCGCGTGAGATGATGGATGCTCCACCTGCACCGACAGTGGTGGCGATCCCGCCCAACCCCAGCAGCACCGGGGAGATAATGGATGCCCCGGCAGCAGCCAGCGAACCGATGCCAACGGAGAGGAAGTAAGTGTCCGTGAGGCTGTAAATGGCATAGACCAGCAGCGCAAATGTGGTTTGGGAAGACATTTCCCATAGCAGCTTGCCGATCTTTTCTTGACCTAGCCGTTCGACCTTTAACGGACTGATCATGGCGAGTTAGTGCTCCATCAGCCAGAGCATAGCCGGGATCAGGAATACTTTGGCCAGGTTGGCAACTTTATCTGTATCGTAATTGCGGTAGTAACATTCGGTTGTCATTACCAAGGCCAGGTGCAGGGTGTACAGGTGGTTGCGGATGTCCTCTTCGGGCGTGAAGGTAGTCTTTCCATACCCGCGCAAACTGTCGGTGATGCCTCCAAAAGCTAATACCCTGAACTGCGCTTCCATCAACGGGTCTGCCCACAACACCCGTTCAAAATCGATGAGTCCGCTGACCTTACCGTCCTTCACAAAAACATTCAGGTCCCAGGCATCCCAGTGGACGAGTTGGGGCGTGGTGACGGCATCCAATGTGAGGGCATGTTTTAGGATGACACAGCGGATTTCATTGACAGAAAAAATAAAATTGGCATTCTTCTTCTGTCCATCTTCCAGCACAGAATCGCAGATCTTGATAAAAGCCTCTTTCCATGAAGCGGCGCGCAGATCAGGGTTGCCGTCGTAGCCAAAATACGTACCGGTATACTGATTTAATTCCCGGATGATGCCGCCGATCTGGCGATCAATGTCTATCTGGGTTTCCTTCGGCAAGCTCTTTTTGGTATGTTCGTAGTTACTACCGGCTAATTTCTCCATGAAATAGTAATCCGAGTCGCATACCGTATGGGATGTGTCAAAAAAGTAGATCTCTGGGACCGGAATGCCAGGGTTCTTGGCCGCCAGGCGCATGGCAGCTACCTCGGTAGCCATGATGTTTTTCTCATAGGCCATGATCTCGGCGTTTTGGGGCGGTGCAATCTTTAGGATAACCTCTTTACCATCAGATAGGCGTACGCAATAAGCTGCGTTGAACCAGCCCTCCTTTAACTCACATAGTGCCTCCTCACCATCCGCCAGGGTGAGCTTGGGGAAGGCACGTTCGGCCATTTTAGCAACCTGATCACGGCTTTTACAGTTCTTGGTCTTGCTCTGCATGGCTTTATGATTGCTGCTGGCGAATGAGTACTTGAGAAAGGCTAAAAGTACCAAGACATATTTCGGATAATACTTGAGCTTGTCCCGGAGGTTCATGAGGGTCGTCCTTTTCTGGGCAGGGGATGGAGATAGTTGATTTTACTCCGGAAGTTAAATTCGATAGAAGAAAAGTCCCCCGGGACTGGAATATTTCCCGCTTTTGTCCCAGTTCCGCGAAAAGTTTATCAACAAAGTACTTGTTCTCTTGTGGATAGGATTATTT
>DATMYN010000296.1:0-2761 GCA_035560875.1 Longilinea sp.
ACACCTTCTGCCGATCCGAAAGACAATGAACAACCCGGTTGTGGTAACAGCCGATCTGGGCTTTGCGAAAAAGGCGCGCAATTTTGCCGCCACGCTGGATGTGCCGATGGCCTTCATCGAAAAACGACGAGTTGCCAATGACGCTAAAGCAGAAGCCTTGACCCTGGTGGGTGATGTGAGCGACCGGGATGTGATCATTGTGGATGATGAGGTTGATACTGCCGGTTCGATGGCACAGGCTGTGAACCTGGTCAAAAGTTCCGGGGCTAATAAGATCTATATGGCTTTTGTCCATCCGATCTTATCCGCCAGTGGGGCACAGCGCCTGGCTTCCTTACCTGTGGAACAGATCATTACAACCGATTCGGTGCCCATGATCCCAGAAAAGAAAGCCTTATTTGGGAACCGTCTGACCATTCTTTCGGTCGCTCCGCTGCTGGGAGAGGTGATCAAACGGGCCAATGAAGGCCGCTCCGTGGGCGAGATGTTTGGCGAGTAGAGAAAACCAGTGAGCGGTTTGTTATTCAGTAACAGCCGCTCTTTTTATTTAATTGTCGATGATTGTGAGTGTATATGCCTGAGCTGCCTGAAGTAGAAACCATTGCGAGAGCATTGAACGATGGCGGGAGAGGTGCGCCTCCGATAAAAGACCGGAAGATATCAGCGGTGGATGTGTTATGGCCGCGCACATTAGCCACACCTCAACTGATTGAATTCAAATCACGATTAGTGGGTCAGGTGATCCATGGGGTAAAGCGGAGAGGGAAATTCTTATGCATTTCCTTAGAGTGTGGGTTTCTATATTTCCATCTACGCATGAGCGGAGATATGCGCGTCCAACACGGAACGGAACTTCAAACCCACGACCGGTTGGTGATCGATTTCATCGACGGCTGGCGGTTGGCTTTCAACGACCCTCGCAAATTTGGACGCGCCTGGCTTGTGGATGATCCGGAGGAGGTGGTGGGTGATCTGGGGCCGGAACCACTCGACCCGGAACTAACCCCTGCTGTTTTTTGGGAACGCCTCCATCAGAAAAAGCGGCAGCTAAAACCATTGCTGCTCGACCAATCTTTTCTAGCCGGGTTGGGGAATATTTACAGTGATGAGGCTTTGCACCTGGCCAAACTACATCCCTTACGGTCATCGGAGACGGTCACCCAAGCCGAGGCGGCTTTGCTGCTAAAGGCGATCCGGATTGTGATAGAAGAGGGTATCCGGCGGAACGGAGCCAGCATTGATTGGGTTTATCGGGGAGGGGATTTCCAAAACTACTTCAGGGCGTACCAACGCACCGGAGAACGCTGCCCGGAATGCGGGACAGCGATCCAGCGCATTGTGGTGGGACAGCGCAGTACGCACTTCTGCCCTGAATGCCAAAAGCTGTAAGTTGGGGCTGAAATAACGCAAAAGGTTTTCAGCTACCCGGCGGTTTCCGGTTAACCGGATGTAGAGTCTTTTTATTCCTCTTTTTGTCCGGCAGCGGTTTTCAGCTTATTGCGGTGGGTACGATAGGTTAGGATTGCCCGGTCACCGGGCAAGAAGATCTCACCCATGTCTTTGAGCTTGGTCCGCTTGGGGGTTTGATGGGTGACCACCCGCTTGTCTTGATTGGCGATCACGATCGAACTCCATTTCCCGGTCAGATTAAAAAAATCGCGTAGAACCGGGACTCGAAGTACGTTCTGGTAAAAACGGCCGTACATAATGGAATTTTCATCATCCACAGGCACAAATGCAACCAAAATCCGGATATCATCGCTGATGCGGTTCTCCCACAGGTTCGGGAAATGAAAGATCAGAAAGGGTGGACGGGAGGGCGGGGGAAGCAGTTCTGCTTTGACCGGAGGGGTACCATCATCCAAACGGTTATAAACCCAAAGATTTAACGTATCGCCTTCCATTTTCACCAAAGGGCCATCCACCACCATCCTTCCGCCGCGGCCGATGGTATTGAAGTGAATGAAGGGTAAATGCATCACATCCAGTTGGTTTTCGATCATGCGCGAGTAGTGTACATTCCAAGCCTGGTAGAAACGGGAATAGGAAAACCCTTCTCCGATATCATCGTAAAAAGCCGGAACTGGTTTTTCAGGTTGTGAATCACCCCACCAAATCCAAATATAGCCATGGGCTTCATAGGTCGGGTACGTCTTTACCTGCAGTGCTTTGGGGAATGATCCGTCTTTGCCTACAGCGGGAACATACCGGCAAGTCCCATCTTTGGCATATTCAAACCCATGAAAAGGACAGCGGACAGCGTCATCAAGGAGCTTGCCTTGGCCAAGCCTGGCGCCTAAATGAGGACATTTATTATGCATGCATACGACTTCGCCGGCGGCTGTACGCCAGAAAACAAGGTCTTCCGCCATGCGTTTAACCGTTACAAACCTACCTTTTGGTACCTGTATCGAATCGAAGACGATATACCACTGATTCCTTATCATTAAGTTCCTCCAAAGAAGACCAATTAATCCAACTATTCACGGGACGTTTGATAAGCTGCGAGCGTTCTGTCTTTTACTTGGGCATGGTCGACGATCGGTTTGGGGTAATCCTTCCCAATCCGGCATCTACACGATTCCTGAACATCAAGGGGCATTGTCCAGGGCTGCTGCAGGTATTCAAGGGGTACCTTGGTGAGTTCCGGAACCCAACGGCGGGTATAGGTTCCATTTGGATCATGCTGTTGTCCTTGCAGGATTGGATTAAAAATCCTGAAATAGGGGGCAGCATCCGTACCTACTCCAGCCGTCCACTG
>DATMYN010000297.1:0-7368 GCA_035560875.1 Longilinea sp.
GTATATGAGAGACTGCACCAAATGTCAATTGCTAATTTGGCAGATCATCTCGACTTTTCGGGCTCATTGCTGACCAGGATACAGACTTCATCCTTCAACAACATCAATTCACTATTGCGGATCTCGGGTACTCTATCCGGATAATTGGAAAGGACCGGCTGCCAGTTGTTCTTGGCCGCCTCACGCCCTAAAAAGAAGCGGGTGGGTTTGCTGCTAAAATTGACCGCGACGATCACGGATTGAGTATCTGTTTTCCGTAAGTAGGCAAAGATCCGTTTCGGATCATAGGTGAGGGGCAGGAACATGCCATCCCGCAGGGCGGGAAGTTCTTTACGCAACTGGATCAACTTCCGATAGAAGTAAAACAGCGAATTGGGTTCCGATTTCTGAGCGGCAACATTACGCTGTGGGTAATCTTGGTTCAATTTGAGCCAGGGTTTCGCCTGGCTGAAACCGGCATTGCTGGTTGCATCCCACTGCATGGGGGCGCGGCATCCATCCCGACCTTTGAAGATGGGCCAGTAACGCTTTCCGATTGGGTCCATCACTTCCGACCTGGAAATGGGCACATCGCGCATACCGATTTCCTCGCCGTAGTACATGAAAACGGTGCCGCGCAGGGTCAGTAGAATGGCTGCGGCAGCCTTTAAACGCAGATCATCTTCTCCGCGGCCAAAACGGGTTGCCGACCGCGGATTATCATGGTTGTTTAAAACCCAATTTGGCCAACCGCCGGTATCCAGGGCTTGTTCCCACGATTGGATCTTTTTTAAGAATTTATCCGGCTTCCACGGGCATTCCAGCAGCTCAAAATTGAAGGCGGCATGCAGACGGCCGGGAGCGGAATAAAAGGCGGCTTTATCAGCCGTGCTGATAAAGGTCTCTCCAATGACATACCCATCCGGATTTGTATCTACAATTTGGCGGATCTCTTCAACCAGGGGTACCATTTCCGGTTGGTTGATATCATAGACATGGTCCTGCTGGTCAAAAGCCCGGATCCCAATGCGGGCGGGGTTCGAGCGGAATCCGGCGTCCTTGTAGTAACAATTGAACACATCCAAACGGAAGCCGTCTGCACCGCGGGCCAGCCAAAAACGGAAAACATCCAGCAGTGCCTGGCGTACTTTGGGATTCTGCCAATTGAGATCAGGTTGTTCTTTATAGAACATGTGGAAGTAGTATTGACCCAGCTCAGGTACATACTCCCAGCCTTTCCCGCCAAATACCGAAGACCAGTTATTTGGCTGCCCACCATTGGGAGAAGGGTCGCGCCAAAGGTAATAATCATGGTAGGGGCTGTCTTTGGATTGTCGAGCAGATTTAAACCATTCATGCTGGTCTGAAGAGTGATTGAGTACCAGATCCAGGACGATCTTGATCCCCCGGCGGTGCGCTTCGGCGACCAGCTTGTCAAAATCGGCCAATGTCCCGTATTTTGGATCGATATCCAGGTAATTGCTGACATCGTAACCGAAATCCACATCCGGAGAAGGGTTGATGGGAGATAACCAGATGGCATCAATACCAAGGTCAGCCAAATAATCTAATTTGGCGGTAATACCGGGCAAATCACCAATACCATCCTTGTTTGAATCGGCAAAGGAACGCGGATAGATCTGATATACAATCCCGTTTCGCCACCAGGCCGGCTTGTTCATGATAGTTCTCCTGAAAGTAGAATAAAAATATTATATCAGGGTTGGGATATGGAAATGCTGATAGGTAACTGTTCAATAATCCAGATAATGATTGACAACTATTGATGCCTACTTGTCGCACGGGTCTTTCTATGTTAAAATAGAACAAGTTTAGAGTTCGTTGCACTACGAAAAGTGGGCAATCCCCACTTTTCTGCGTCATACGAGGGATTACAAGCATTAGTCGGAGAATTAGCAAGCATGAAGAACGAATTTACCCTGGCATTCAATGAAATTCTAGAAGAAAAAGGATTACCCAAAGAGGTGATCCTTCAAGCACTCGAGTCGGCTATGATCTCAGCCTACCGGCGTGCTGTGAATGCATCCAACAATCAACATGTGGAAGCGCAGGTTGATATTGAGACCGGTAAAGTGGTCATCTCTGCTGAAAAAGAGGTGGTCGAATCGGTCCAAGAACCTACCACAGAAGTAGAGTTGGAAGTTGCCCGGAAATATAATCCGGAAGCCCAATTGGGTGATCTGGTGATTGTGGAAAGCACGCCCACCGATTTCGGTCGTGTGGCCGCTCAAACAGCCCGACAGGTCATTCAACAGCGCATTCGGGATGCTGAACGCCAGGTTCAGTTAGGATTTTTTGATAAACAAGTCGGTGAGATCATCTCCGGTGTGGTTCAAGCGAAGAATGCCCAAGGGTATACCATCGGATTAGAGATGAAGGCTGAAGGCAACATGATGCGCAAGGAGACCATCCCCGGCGAGAACTTCCGCTTGCATGAACGTGTGCGCGCCTTGGTTGCCGAGGTAAAGGAATCACCGCGCGGTCCGCAGATCATGCTCTCACGGACTCACCGCAATTTCTTGCGCCGCTTGTTGGAAAATGAAGTCCCTGAGATCTACCACGGTGTGGTTGAGATCCGTTCCATTGCCAGAGAACCGGGTGCGCGTGCCAAAGTTGCCGTATCCGCTTCGCAGCCTGGGATCGACCCGGTTGGAGCCTGTGTGGGTGTACGGGGTGTACGCATTCAAACGATCGTCAAAGAACTCCATGATGAAAAGATCGATGTGATCGAATGGAATAATGATCCGGCGTTGTTCATCGCCAAGGCGATCAGCCCTGCCCGGGTTACCGGCGTTTACCTCAATGAAGCCTCCGCTAATGGAAAAACAGCAACCGTGATCGTCCCCGAAGATCAGTTAAGTTTAGCCATCGGACGGGATGGTCAGAATGCACGCCTGGCTGCCAAGCTTACCAATTGGCGGATCGATATCAAGAGCGTTCCGGAGGCAGCCTCCGAAGCCATCAACAAACTGGCCAATGACCCCAATCTGGTGGCCATTGCCGAAGCTGAAAAAGACAATGTTGAAAAGATTGCCGATATGCTGGCTCGAAAAGCAGAAGGCAAACCTTTGACCCCTGAAGAATACGATCAAATCGGTCGATTTGTTGACCGTGTAGAAAAGAAAAGAATGCCAAAGGTTGAACCTGTGGTCGTTGAGGAAGCTGAGCCGCAGGTCGTTGAAATCCGGGATCTTGTCTCCCCGGAAATTTTCAACCGCTCCATTTTGGACAGCGGTTTAGCCGAACATGTAGCCTCCTTCTTACAAGAGGCCGGGTTTACAACAGTCGGTGAACTTCTGGTTCAGATCAAACGCAACCCGGATGAGATCTTAAAGATCCAAGGTATCAGCCAGAAGGCGATGTCGGAGATCAACAAATTAGCTGATTCTCTGCTCGCTCCGGTTGGAGAAGAACCTGCCGCCCCGGTGGTTGAGGAACCCGCAGCCGTTGAAGCTGCAGCACCTTCCGAGACCGTTGAAACCGCGGTTGAAGAACCCGCAGCCGTTGAAGCTGTTGTTGAGGAAGCTGCGGCTGAGCCGGTAGAAACCGCAGAAGAAGCATCCTTCCAGGATCTCTTCAATATGAATGTCGATACCATCCGGACAACCGATTCGGATGAGGAAAATGAATCGGACGATAAATCGGACGATAAGAAACCTGGCAAGAAGAAAAAAGGTAAACAGGTAGAAATTGTTTACGACCCCGATCGCGATATCACGGTTGCGAAGAAGAAACACAAACGCGGCACGGATGGCGGTTGGGAATGGGAAGAATAGGTAGTTGTCATCTAGAGTGATGAGGTGACTAAAAACACGGTAAAACACGTAAAGCATGTACCACAACGAACTTGTGTTGGCTGCCGGCAAACGCTTGCAAAACGGACACTGACTCGGATTGTCCGAACACCGGAAGGGGTGCAAATCGACCCCACGGGAAAAGCTGCCGGACGAGGAGCTTATATTCACAATGTACGTTCGTGTTGGGAGCGCGCCATACGCGGCGCATTAGCGAATGCATTGAAGACAACGATCAACGAAACTGACATTGCCGCGCTTCGGTCTTTCTGTGAGAGTCTCTCCGATGAGGACCTTTCAGAGGAGTCGGCATGACCGCCAACGCGGTAAGTTGCCAAAAAATTTGGAAAATATTAACCCCGACTCCTGGGCAGCAATAAGGTTTGCTTATTAGCGCATAGCGCTCCCTGGGCATCACCTCTGCTCAGGGAAAAGGACACCGTTAGGGGTTCGAAACTACGTTAGGAGGTGCATCATGAGTGATAGCGAGTCCAAAGTAATTGAACTCCCAGGTATGATCTCTGTCCGTGATCTGGCACAGCTAGTATCCGCCAGTCCGATCCAAGTGATCAAGATATTAATGTCGAACGGGGTAATGGCATCCATCAATCAAACCGTCGATTTTGAAACTGCTGCCGTCGTGCTTTCAGAAATGGGTTTTGAAGCCCGCCAGGAATCAATGGCAGAAGAAAAAGTAGAAGAAACAGGCGAAGTCCCCTTATGGCGGCAGTTGATCGCCGATGAAAACCCGAAATCGTTAATTGGACGTGCTCCCGTTGTTACCATCCTGGGGCATGTCGATCATGGAAAAACCACACTATTAGATGCCATCCGAAATACGGATGTAGCCGGGGGCGAAGCAGGTGGGATCACCCAGCATATCGGCGCCTATCAGATCGAACATAAAGGCCGCCCGATCACCTTTTTGGATACACCCGGGCATGCTGCTTTTACGGCTATGCGGGCGCGCGGAGCTCAAGGGGCCGACGTGGTCGTATTGGTCGTCGCCGCCGATGACGGCGTAATGCCGCAAACAAAAGAAGCGATCGCCCACGCCAAAGCGGCGCGGGTGCCGATCGTTGTGGCTATGAATAAGATGGACCGCCCCAATGCCAACCCCGATTTTGTGAAGAAGCAATTAGCCGATAGCGGGTTGGTGCCGGATGATTGGGATGGAAACACGATCGTTGTACCGGTATCTGCCAAGCAGAAACAGGGTCTTGAGGATCTTTTGGAAGCGATCTTACTGGTTACCGACAGCTTGGATATCCGCGCCAACCCGGCCGGAAAAGTGATCGGGACCGTTATTGAAGCCCAAGTGGACCGCGCCAAAGGTGTTATGGCTACTTTCCTGGTGCAAAACGGCACTTTGGAAATGGGTGATGCCGTAGCGGCCGGTAAAGTATACGGGCGCCTGCGGGCGATGTTCGATTACAAGGGCCGGGCTGTTCGGAAAGCGGGTCCTTCTACCCCTGTGCGGGTGATGGGTCTAAATGATGTCCCCGAAGCTGGGGATACGTTTAGAGTTTATGCCAGCGAGAAAGAAGCCCGCCAGGTTGTCAGCGACTTAAAAACAGCCAACCAACAAGAAGCTGCCACAGCCCCGAAAGCCACCTTGGAGTCCTTATTTGAGGCTTTCAAAGCGGGTGAAACCAAAGAATTACGCCTTATCGTTAAAGCCGATGTTCAAGGTTCTCTTGAACCGATCGTCAATTCCCTCAAAGATATCAAAAGCGAAGAGATCAAGATCAACGTTCTACACTCGGGTACCGGTGATATCACCGAAAGTGATATCATGTTGGCAACCGCATCGAAGGCGATCGTGGTTGGCTTCAATGTATCCGCTGATACCGGTTCCCGTCACCTGGCTGAAACCGAGGGTGTTTCCATCCGATTATATGAGATCATTTACCGGTTGATCGAGGATGTGGAAAAAGCCCTTAAGGGTATGCTGGAACCGGAATATAAGCCGGTGGTAACCGGTCAGGCGCAGGTATTGGCCGTATTCAAGATCACCAAGGTTGGCAATGTAGCCGGCTGCAAGGTGATCAAAGGTGAGATCCGCAGGAATGGAAAGGTTCGGGTCCTAAGGGATTCAAAGGTGCTGTTTGAAGGCGAGATCCAGGCCTTGAAACACGAAAAGGACGATGTTAAGGAAGTCCGCTTAGGGTATGAATGTGGTATTTCACTGCGAGGGTTCAACGACATTGAAGAGGGTGACATCTTGGAAGGTTATGTCATCGAACAAGTCGGTGGATAAAGGTTGAAAGGAAGGGCTTAAGACATGCCTTCACCATTAAGATTAAAACGAATTGGGGATCGACTCCGCCAGGATCTGGCAACAATGCTGGTGATGGGTGAGATCAGTGATCCTCGATTATATGGCATCTCGATCACTGAAGTTGTCGTTGACCGCGAATTAGCGTATGCAGAAATCTACGTATCGGCTATCGAAGGCCATGAACGAGAAAAAGAAGTCTTGGAAGGGCTTGAAAGCGCATCAGGCTTCATCCGCCGGGCGTTGGCTGGCCGGATAGAATTACGAGTATTCCCCAGGCTGCGGTTTCATTGGGACCCAACCCCTGAAAAAGCCGATAATATCGAAAAAGTCCTTGCTACCCTGCGTAAAGCACCAACACCGGTGAAAGGCAAGGATGCATAACGAAATCAATGATCAATTGCGGGAGAAGTTCCAGAAGGCTGAACGCGTTCTGATCACTGCCCATATTCGGCCGGATGGAGATGCAATTGGTTCTGTGCTTGGTCTTGGTTTAGCGCTGACTGACAAAGGGAAACAAGTCAGTATGGTGCTCAAAGATGGTATCCCGGTTAGTTTCCGGCATTTACCCGGCGCTGATACGATCAAACGTAAGGTTGAAGGGGAGTACGACCTAAGGGTGGTTCTGGATTGTTCCGACCTCTTACGCACCGGGGATGTTATGGATGGTCATATCGTTGATATCAATATCGACCATCACATCACCAATTTAAATTTCGCCAACCTCAATTTCGTTGACCCCGAAGCGCCGGCAACCAGCATCATTTTGGCGCGGCATTTGACTTCCTGGGGGTTGAGTATCAATGCCAACATCGCAAAAGCGTTGCTCACGGGTATTGTCAGCGATACGATCGGCTTTCGTACTCCTAATGTCACTCCTGAAACCTTACGGGTTGCAGCCAATCTGATGGAATATGGCTCGAATTTATCCGATCTTTACACGCGGGCTTTGGTGCGCCGGTCGGTTGAAGCGGTGAAATATTGGGGAGCCGGGTTGACTTCGATCCAGCGCAAGGGGCGATTGATTTTCAGCACGATGACCCTCGAAGACCGCAAAGCAGCCGGATATCCCGGAAATGACGATGCGGATCTGATCAACATCATGAGCAATCTGGATGGGGTTGATGTAACCGTCCTTTTTGTGGAACAACCCGGCGGAAAAATTAAAGTCAGTTGGAGAGCCCAACCGGGGTTCGATATTTCCAAGTTAGCATTATCAATGGGCGGCGGTGGCCATCCGGCTGCTGCTGGTGTAGAATTAATAGGTACTTTAGCGGAGGTGCAAGAGCGTGTAAT
>DATMYN010000298.1:0-2945 GCA_035560875.1 Longilinea sp.
CTGGGATAAGGATACCGTCATCGGGCTGGTCATGACCGCCTTGGAGGTTTCCCTGCTGCCCGAGCTGCGCAAATCGGCGCTCAGAACCCAGATGGAAGCGGAATTCGCAACCCTGGCCTGACCCAACTGTTCCATACCCACCCCTTCCGTCGTTTTTTTTTGTGTCATTGCGAGGAGCCCCGCAGGGGCGACGTTCGCGCAGCATGCCGCACGGCAGGCAATGTTTCTGGAGTGACAATGGCACCCAGCTTAATCATATTCCGCACCCCGAAAAAGAAATCTCTGAATCCGTGTTTCCATGAAATCTCTGTGCGTATTTTCTGCCTGCATGGGGAAACACCTCTGCGTAAGGTGCGTTGAACCAGAGATCGACAAATTTAACCGACCTGCAAAACGTGCCCCCTCTGTCCTTCGGACATCTCCCCCAGATGGGGGGTGAAAATTTGAATTTACCAAATAATTCCTACCCCCATCTGGGGGAGGTAGGAGGGGGCTTTCCATGTCATCCGTGTGCGTATTTTCTACCTGTGTACTCCCCTTGACACAAATTTATAGCTTGGCTATACTTATAGCGAACGCTGGTCGCTACGAGGATGCTTTATGCCCAAGGGAATTACACTCACCGACAAAACCATACAAGACCGCCAGCAGCAGATCTCTGCCGCCGCGAAAGAGCTTTTCTTAAGCAAGGGCTTCCGCCGCACCTCCATGCAGGATATTGCCCAGGCGGTGGATGCCGGAAAATCCACCCTGTACGACTATTTCCAAACCAAGGATGATATCCTCATCGTCATTCTCGAGGAGTATATCAACGACCTGATCGTGAGCGCCGAGGGGATCTATCAAAAAGAGCTCCCGGCCAGGGATAAGCTGAAGCAGATCATGCTCAACCATATGCAGTATTTGCTGTGCTCCAGGAACCTGCTGGGCATGATGACCAATGAGGTCCAGCGCATGGGTGCACTTAAGCAAATGCGCTTTCAGCAGAAACGTCTGGAATACCAAACCTTGATCAGCACGGTGATCCAGGCCGGCGTGCAAGACGGGTCTTTCCGCCCGGTGGACAGCATGCTGTGCGCCAATATGGTGTTGGTGGTCACCAACCCCACCGTACTGGCCGGCATCCCGGCCGAGAATGCCCAACAGAAACTGGATGAGATCGTGGATATTTTCTTTGGCGGTTTGGAGGCTTAATTTTTTTATATTTTAAAGCGACTATCGGTCGCTATAAATAGAACCGGGATGACCTCCGGTCTACCTTAACCCTTTCGGAGGAAAAATGATCGAAACATATCTTATCGTAGCCTTATCCACCCTGGCCGCCGTACGCATGCTCATCTGGCTTTTTGCGCCGGCCAAACACAAAGGCATCGCCATCGGCTTGTACGATAAAAAGAAGGTGACGGCCAAGCGCATCGTCTATTTTGCCTTATTTGTCGGGCTGTCAGTGGCGCTCATCCTGCGCGGCTCGATCGTCAACTTCATGCTGGCCTTCTTCGCCATTGGCTCCCTCTACGATTTCCTCTTCACCTTCTTCGATTATTCCGGCATCTCTCAGGTGGAGTATGAGGAAGCGGTGAAAACCGGCTGGATCCCGGTGCGTACACCCGTGCTTCAAAAGGTACGCTGGTACATCGGCGGTCCGATGATCTTGCTGACCATCTGGCTGTGGGTGTATGTCTTGACGCATTGATACGCGCGGAGTAGAGCCCCCTCTGTCCTTCGGACATCTCCTCGCGAAGCACACCTTGGTGCCCAGATCCGTACATGTAAGGATTGTTTAAAAAAAATTGTTTGTACGGATTTGGGGAAGGCAGGAGCGGGTTTGTCCGTGTTATCCGTGCAATCCGTGTGCTTGGTAGTAGGTTGGGTTGAGGGGCGGTTCAGCGGTTACCTGCCATGCCTTACCCCGCCCCGTAACCCAACATCTTTATTTCAGATAACCTTTCCTTGAATATCTCCAAATGAAAAAATCCGTGTGCGTATTTTCTTGGTAGTAGGTTATTCCACCACGTTCACCGTTACCACATCGTCCACGAAATCCACCGTCACCATGCGCCCATCCGAAAGGCAGTAGAGCGGGAATACATCCAAGACCCCGTTCCATTCACCTGTAGCGGTGGAAAATACTTCATACCCTTCAGCCGCTGCGAATAACAGACTATCCCCATTGCAGCTGAAAAAACCTTCCCATATTCCCGGAATAATTACCCCGGTCGGCTGCCAGTTGGCGGTTGAAATGAAATGCGTCCCGTCTCCTTCGGTGATGGAAACCAGCGTCCCATCCGGAGAAAAATCGACCACTCCAGGTTCCCAGCTCTCGGTGGAAAGGGTGGCGAGGATGACGCCGGTACTGACATTAAAGACATACGTATGGGGGTCAAAAGACCACGAATCGGAGATCAGATAATTGCCGCTTGGCGAGAAAGCCAGCGAGGTGACGTTATCGATATGTGCCTGGAAGGAGCTGACCAGGTCGCCGTCGCTGGTGCGGTACAGGCTGATAACCCCATTGTTATACCCAACCGCTGCCAGGCTGCCATCCGGGGAAAGGGCGGCTTGGATGGGATACAGCTCACCGGAGGTGATGCTGGCGGTTTGCCGGGGTTCACCGCTGACCAGATCCACCCGCCATACCACTACGGGCATGGTATCGTGCCCGTAATAATCCAAAATAATGACTTCCGTCGCGGTGACGTACACATTCGGAGCGTAAAAGAATTCGATGGGAGCGGTGACGTTCCATGCTTGACCGCTGACCAGGTCATACACATCCAGTTGATCGTCGTCCACGAACACAATTAAATGGGCACCATCCGCTGAGATGAAAGCATCCCACACAGCCTCACCCTGCAGGTTGTAATCGAGAGTTAGTTCAGTTAATAAACCGTTTCCGGACGCCCCGGATTGGTCACCGGTCTGGGTGGTGGGGGTAAGGGTAGGAC
>DATMYN010000299.1:0-5888 GCA_035560875.1 Longilinea sp.
GGTTTTCGAGGATTTTCTCAATATCCCGTTCACGGTCCCCCCGGCGGGATGCCAAGTTTTCTGCAATTTCTTTATACTTTTCCGGATTGGTGTAGCGAAAGGCGAGGTCTTCCAACTCCCATTTGACCTGCCAGATACCCAACCGGTTTGCCAGGGGGGCGAATATTTCCAAGGTCTCGCGGGCGATCCGTTTGCGCTTATTCTCCGGCATCACGCCCAAGGTGCGCATATTGTGCAACCGGTCGGCCAGCTTGATCAACACAACCCGGATGTCATCACCCATAGCCAGAAATGTCTTACGCAGGGTTTCGTTGGCCAGATCACGCCTGCGGGAGGTCATCGTCTCGGCGCTCTCGACCTCCGGCCCATTGCTGATCAACTCGTTGGGATGCTGGTCGGCACGCGAGACCCGCGGCAGATTGGTCAGCTTGGTGACCCCATCGACCAATTTAGTGATCTCATCGCCAAATTCCCGGTGGATATCTTCCAACTTAACGCTGGTATCTTCGACCGTATCATGCAATAAGCCGGCGATCACGACCGCCGGCGGGACACGCATATCAGCCAGAATGCTAGCGACCGCAACACAGTGGGTAATGTAGGGTTCTCCCGAAACCCGGGTTTGTCCCTCATGAGCCGTTTCCGCGTAGTGATACGCCCGCAAGATGTGCTCACGGTCAACGACAGTGTAGATTTCTGGGAGGTTCTTTAATAATGTATCAGCGTACATACCCGGCCTCAGGGTTTATATAGTATACAATTAAGATGCCGGAAATTGCCAGGTCAGGATAATGCTCAGAAAACTTTGGCAATAAAAGGGATGCTGTTGTACTGAACAGCATCCCTTTTTCTTTTAATTCTGGTTCTCAACCTCACCGATCAATTCTTTCAGTGAGAGACTTTCCAGTGAGGGTAGGCAGCGGTTGGCATGGCTGGTATCCAGCATACTGGAGAGCCGGTTGGGCACAGCCACAACATAGATTTGAGCGGCACGGGCGGCAGTGATGCCGTTAGGGGAATCCTCGAAGGCAATTGCTTCGTGGGGTTCAAGGCCTAATACATTCAAAGCTGCCAGATATAGATTAGGGTGTGGTTTGGCCGGTTTAACTTCATCAATGGTACGAATGGCGTCGAAATAACCGGTTAAACCCAATCCATCCAAATTCCGCATCACCCAGGATCGGTCTGAACTGGATGCAATAGCCAGCTTCATGCCAAATATCTTGGCATCATCCAGGTAGGTTTGCACACCCGGCAAGGCTTTACTATCAGCCAGCAAGTGATTGGAACGGGCTACCTGGCGTTTCAATAAAGCAGCCCCATCCAGCTTCTGATTTACCAGCGACTCCAAAAATTCTACCGGATGGAATGCCTGATAGGTGCTTCCTAAACAGCGGGCATATTCTTGCAATGGAAGATCGACACCGAATTCCTGGTAGATCTCCATCCAGGCTTGATACTCCGGCCATTCCGTATCCAGGATCAAACCATCAAAATCGAATATCAAGCCTCTTATGGTCATAATTATTTCAACAATTCCTGCCCGGCGAATTTTCGGTAGGGGTCCACAAAACTGAGGATCTCATTGTCTTTATCGGATTCTTTCCCCAGGACCATGCGGGTGAGGAGTTCGCCCACACCCGGACCGAGCATAAAACCTTGCCCGCACATACCTACGCCTAACAGAAATCCGCTGGCTTCTTTTGACCAGCCGATGATGGGGTATCCATCCGGAGTCATGGGGTAAAGCCCGCGCCAGGTGCGCCGTACGCGGATATTCTTTAAGCGCGGCATCAAATCCACCATGCGTTTGGCTACCATCGGCAGGAAAGTGCTGGTTTCTTGGGTGTCAAACCCCCAGATGTTTGGGCTGGGTGTGATGCAGAAAATGATCTGCCCGGTTTTGTGCTGGTAGAAGTAATAATTGCTGGAACCTGGGGCAGGGCGGACATCGACCACCATGGGATCCATAAAATGCTCAACAGGTTCGGTTACCGCTGCCTCATGCGAATCAGGTGTTACGGGGATTTTCATACCCACAAATTCGCCCATTTGAGCGGCCCAGGCACCGGCTGCGTTAATGACCACATCGGCACCGTAGGTGCCTTGCATGGTGCGTACACCGCGCACCCGGCCGCTTTCGACTATGATATCCGTGATGGATTCATTGAAGCGGAACTGAGCGCCTTTGGCGACCGCATGTCTGAAGTAAGCATGGTTGGAAAGCAAAGGTGAGGCATTCCCGTCATCAGGAGAAAATGTACCTCCCTGTAAACCATCCTGATTCAAGCCCGGTGCAAATTGGGTTAACGCGGCAGGGTCATACCAATCGATATTCAACCCGAATTTCTTTTGAACCGCCAGGAGATCTTGTAATACCTTGGTTTCCCGGTCGCGGTAAGAGACGAAAAGGTAACCACCTTTTTCCCACTCGATGTCATCCCCATATACCTCTTTCCAGGTGGAGAAGATCTCTAGGGAGCGTAAACACAGGCTTATCTTGGCCGGGTCGGAATGGGTGGCGCGGATACCGCCGATGGCGCGCTTATTGGAACCTTGGCCAACGCTGGGGGCACAATCGAGTACCAGCACTTTTAGACCGGCGTCTGCCATACAAAATGCAGTCGGGGTACCGATGGAACCGGCACCGATGATGATCACATCATAATGAGGAATGGCTGGATTGGTCATGCCTTTTTCTCCTCTTCCGATGTCGTTCCGGCAAATACGCCTAAGGGAACTTCGACGAACATGGGACGTTTGGTGGAGTCGGTGATCTCTGCCGCCGGAATGCCTTCTTCGCGGAATAAGCGGTAGATGAGGGCGTTACATGTTTTTGAACCACACGCTCCCATGCCGGCTCTCGTTACGGCCTTGATTTCATTTAAATCTCTGAAACCTTGGCGGATTGCTTCTCGAATTTCCTTCGCCGTTACCCGCTCACAGCGGCAAATGATCGTATCATCCGGCAAGTGATCGACAGCCCTATCCAAGGGATCGGTAATTTGAGTGGATTGAACCTGCAGCCCGGCAATCTTTTGGGCAATGTCTGCCGGCGCTTCCACCAGTACGACCAGGGTACGGTCGGAGGTTGGAATGGAATGCACATCGGTTACTTCCAAGTCGGCTAGTGCATTCCCCTCTGTATCTAAAACAGTGATCTTGTCGCTCTTTTGGATGACTTCGCGGTTGAATTCATATGGGATGGATACCGTGGGAGTGGTTTTGCTGCTGCGGTAATCGACCAAGGTGATAGCCAAACCGGGGCAACCCGCCACGCAGCATTCGCAAACCTCACAGCAGTAATTATTCCCTAAAAAGCTGGGTACCTGGCGGATATCTTTATTATCCACATAGATCAACCCATGCGGGCATAAGGCAGAGCAGGGGTTGCAAGGGATCTCTTGCATGCAGTGGATCACCGGCAGCACCCCGTCACTAACCTCAGGCAATTCTTCCACAAAGGTCTTGCCCGGTTTGGACTTCAAGATATCGGCTGTACGGTACCAACTGGCGGGGACCTCATCCATATTCTTGCCCAACGCCCGCGCTATTTCAACTCCTCTGATCTTTCCGGAGAAGATGGCTGCTGAGGCTTCGGCAATCTCTTCTGCATCCCCGGCTACGTAGACATTTAACCCGTACATTCGGGCTTTTTGATAGAACTCATTCACCGGGTCAAGCCCAACCGCGATCAGGAGCGAATCGCAGGCGAAGGATTTTTCCGTTCCGGGGATGACCTGGAATTTGGGATCAACCTGGGCGATGGTGACCGATTCAACCGCTTCGGTGCCGTTGGCACTTAACACGGTATGGGATGTGTAGATTGGAACACCCATGCGCACCAATTTATCTTTATGAACTTTATATCCACCGCATTCTGGCAAGGCCTCTACCAAACCGACTACATTGATACCGGCTTGTAGGGCATGATACCCGGCGATCAAGCCCACATTGCCACCGCCAACGATGAACAACTTACTTGCGGGACGGACCAGGTCGCGGTTGACCAGGGTCTGGAACGCACCGGCTCCATAGACACCCGGAAGAGTATTGCCTTTGAATGCCAGGAATTTTTCACGGGCACCGGAACTGACTAACAGGATCTCCGGTTTCACCAGAACGTACTCGGAATTATTACGCAGGATACCGATCTTTTTATCACTGAACACAGCCAGGGCTGTTGAATGAAGCCAGATCTCAACAGGGCTATGGGTGCGGACTTCTTTTTCCAGACGGGTGGCGATATCAATGCCGCGCGTACCGGCATAAACAGCGCTGGAAGAACCGAAGAAACGGTGGGTTTGCAGGACCAATTTGCCGCCCAGGCGGTGTTTATCATCGATCAGCAGAGTACGAACTCCATTTTTCCCCAACTCGATCGCCGCTGATAATCCAGCAGGGCCACCGCCGATGATCAAAACCGGTACGGTGATCTCTTCGATAGCTTTCATGGCAGAAGGGGTATCATCATTGGGAAGGTTAGGGGCGCCATCCGCCGGTTGGATGTGCATACCGGCTTTGACCAGTTCCATGCAACTTTTAACCGGTTTACCTTCTGCGATCACGAGGCATTGGGAACATTGGCCGTTGGCGCAAAAAATACCTTGCGGTGAACCATCTTTTGGGTGGTGGCCGAAAATGCGGATACCGTTGGCAAATAACGCTGCAGAAATGGTCTCACCGGCCAGGGCTTTTATCGGAGTCCCTTGCCAATAGATCATTATTTCATCCCGGGGAGGGATAGGTAAAATGGGGTGTTTCGTGATTCGAAAATCGGACATCAGTGCCTTTCCTAAAGGAATTTGTCTCAGCTTAAAGATTTAAACATCGAGCGAGCACTTGCAACCGACCGAGTCGACATGTCCCGATTGTAACAAACCGATTTCGATATGCCTACTGTAGAATGACCCGGATTGTCATTCAGTAGGTCACAAAGGCTTGGATCATTCTTCCTTTCCCCGGAAACGTAGAAATGCTTCAATGAAGGGGTCGATATCACCATCTAAAACGGCTTGTGAGTTGCCGGTTTCATAATCGGTGCGGTGGTCTTTGACCATGTGGTAGGGATGGAGTACATAGGAGCGGATCTGACTGCCAAATTCTGTCTTTTGATATTCGCCGCGCAGTTTGGAGAGTTCTTTATCTTGTTCGGATTGGTAGATTTCCAACAGGCGGGCTCGCAGCACGCGCATGGCATTCTCCCGGTTCTGAAGCTGGGAGCGTTCGTTCTGGCAAGAGACCACGATCCCGGTTGGGATATGAGTGATGCGTATAGCCGTTGAGTTCTTCTGTACATTCTGTCCACCCGCACCGGAAGAACGGTAGATATCGACCTTCAAGTCATCCGGATTGATCTGGACTTCCAAGTCTTCTGAAGCCGCTTCGGGCAGCACTTCCACCATGGCAAAGGAGGTGTGCCGGCGGTGGTTGGCATCAAAGGGAGAGAGACGTACCAGACGGTGCACGCCTTTCTCGGCACGTAAGCGCCCGTAGGCATACCGACCATTGACTGCGATGACCACCGATTTGATCCCCGCTTCCTCACCTTCGGTCAGACTGATGATCTCGGTGGCATACCCGCGCCGTTCTGTCCAACGCAAATACATACGCTCGAGCATGGCAGCCCAATCATTTGATTCAGTGCCACCCGCCCCGGACGAGATCTCAAGGAAAGCATTGCCTTGGTCGTACTTTCCGCCAAGCAAAATATCAAATTCCCGCGATTGAACTTCGGCTTCGATCTTCTGCGTCTCGACCTCGATATCATCTTTCATGGCAGGGTCGTCAAGTTCAGCCAGTTCGATCGTTTCAGAGATCCGGTCTTGGATCGTATGCCAACTTTCGACCTCGTTGCGGAGGTCGGTCAAGGACTTCATTAATTTTTG
>DATMYN010000300.1:0-6206 GCA_035560875.1 Longilinea sp.
CCAAATTACTGGGTAAGGAATCTAAATTCTCCGGGTCATTAAAGTAATGGGTAAAAATCCCCGTTTCACGATCTAACCGGTTCAAACCCCCACCCCAAGTACCCACCCAGATATTTCCGTCAGGATCTTCGAGGAGACAACGTACCTGATTATGAGAAAGACTGGCAAGGTCAGCATCGTCATGCATAAAGCGGATGAACTGCCCGGTAGCTTTATCCAAGCGGTTAAGGCCGTTAGCAGTACCTACCCAAATATACCCTTGGCTGTCTTCCATGATCGTGCGGACTGAATTATTGGATAAACTGGTGGGATCTTGCGGGTTGTTTTGAAACATCAAGAATTCGTTCCCATCATATCGATCCAAACCATTGGCGGTTGCGATCCAAATAAAACCTTCGCTATCTTGGAGGATGTCATTTACGGTGCTATTGGATAGTCCCACGTCGATCCCCAAGCGTTGGAAGAGAAGGCGGGATGACATGGGGATATTCGCCCCGTAGGAAAGCACTTCGCCGGCGGGAGTTTCAACCCGATCCTGTGCCAGGACAATTTCAGGGGATTGCAGGTTGGCATTGGTTTGACAACCGGTGAATAAGGCAGCGAGAAGGGTGAGAAGGATGATCTGCCGAAATTTTTTAGCCATGCTATCCTACTTCAGCGACAAATATTTCTAACCCGATCCGCGGGTCTATTTGCCCGGTTTTCATGGCTTTATCGAGACCTAGCAGACGGTGATAGATGTCTTCGAGCCGTTGGGCGGAAAAACGCGCCGCCTGACTTTCCAGTTTGGATAGGGGATAACCAGTCAAACGTCGGACATCCGAGGTCGAGTCCCCGTAACCACCCCCTTTGTCTTTTGCCTCGCGTACTTGCAGCAGTAATCGGAATTGGCGCACAACCATGGCAAAGAGTGATAACGGTTCTTGGACTTCTAACAGGGCATGCATAACGGCCAATGCTTTGCGGGTGTTCCCCTCCCCTAAGGCATCGGTCATTTTCCAAACATCCGGCAGGGTTTCGGTTGTACAAAGCTGGTCTACATCTTCCACATTGACCGGGTGCTTGCCATCCACATAGGTCAGTAATTTTTCTATTTCAAGGGCAGCGATGCGGGTCTCGATGCCAACATGTTCGGCCAACGATTGAGCAGCAGCCGGGTCCATCTTTCCGCCCAATTCGGCGGTTTTTCGCATGATCCAACCCGGCATCTCCTGCCAGCTCGGAAGAGCAAATTCTTTTATGATCACCCTATCCCCGGCTTGAGCGGCCCACTGCATTAACCAGTGGTTTTGGCTGAATGTTTCCCAGAAGCCCGTATCCCGACGCTGCTTGTAGGTATCATCCAACACCAAGGCCAGCACGGTGGTATCCGGTAATTTATCCAGGTCGGCGATAAAGCGTTTACGTGCAGGACCATCCTTCTCTCCAAGCCGATCCAAGGGATTGGTAAAGATCACAAGCCGCCGCTCAGCCAAAAAGGGCATTGAAAAGGCGGCATTATTGAATTCCTCCGGGGTAGCCTGACGGCCGTCCAACCGGGTGGTATTGAGATCCGCCATAGCCGGGTCACCTAAACCGGAGATCAAGAAGCGTAAAAATCCACCCAGAGCAAAATCATCCTGAGTCAGAAGCAGGTAGATGGAAGGTGGTTTTAAAGACATGTAGAGTTTAGATATGGGTGCGGATACGATGCAGAGGAGTACCACTGCGCAAATAACGGGTGATCTCCATGATCTGAAGGCTGCCTACTTTGGGGTCGGTGGTAAATTCTTTTTGAAGATAAGGACCAAGTGGCTGGGCGATCATCAATGTTACCGTGGCCAGTAGAATGACAGTTGGCAAGCGGTCGATCTTGCGGCGGAAACCTTTACCGACCCCTAGCATGCCTAACCAGGCAGCAAAACCGGCGGCAGCCCCGCTGGCGGCATAGTTGGTACCGCAGCCGGGGTGGATAGCCAAGCCAACCTCACCGCTGCGCAGGCGGGTGAGAGCCTCTTGGGCGGTGGTCTGTAATAGTTCTGTAGAGATCTCACCCACCACCCAGAAACCGTCTTTATCCGAATAGCCGGCTAAACGCGATCCTTCTCCCCGGGCAGCCAACAGATTCAAGGTAGCATGTTCCAGGGCATGGTTGCGCCGGATGATAAGGAGCGGTTTTAGCAGTAAAACAAGGTATTTATTCATGGTGCCCGACCTCCAGAAACCATCACTTGAGTGGTCACTTCATCATATCATAATCGTAAACGGTTATAAGGACCTGGCAAACTTCAATTTATTATCCCTTTTCTTTCTTTATCCGGCAACCGGGATACTACGTTTTCAACAGAGCCATATCCAAGGCTTCCCGCAGCGAGCGGGCTTCCAGGATCTGAATACCATCCGGCCAGGGTTCACTTTTATGCAGGCGATGCGGGACAATGGCGCTGCGGAATCCTAACTTGGCGGCTTCACGTAAACGGGCGGGCATTTGCCCGACCCAGCGAAGCTCACCGGAAAGACCCACTTCACCGATCAGCACCGTATCCGCCCGGACGGCGATGTCGCGCATGGAAGATGCGATAGCCGCAGCGATCGCCAGGTCGGCAGCCGGCTCTTCAACCCGTAGGCCGCCTACAACATTAACGAATACATCCTGCTCCGCCAGGCGCAAGTTGAGCCGCCGGGTAAGCACGGCTGATATGAGCAGCAGCCGGTTCACATCCAGACCGTTCGGGGTGCGGCGGGGATTACCAAAATTGGTCGGGCTGGTCAATCCTTGGACTTCCACCAACAATGGGCGGGTGCCTTCCATGGTAACGGCAATGGCACTGCCGGGTGAGTTGATCATGCGCTCAGCCAGAAAAGCTTCGGAGGGGTTGGTGATCTCCACCATGCCCTTTTCACGCATTTCAAATACACCTACCTCACTGGTCGCCCCAAAGCGGTTCTTCACCGAACGCAGCAGCCGGTAGGACTGATAGCGGTCGCCTTCCAGGTATAACACCGTGTCGACGATATGTTCCAGCACGCGCGGACCGGCGATCAGCCCTTCTTTGGTGACATGTCCGATCAGGAAGATGGAGATCCCGCTGGTCTTGGCCAATTCCCGCAAACGGTTGGCGCTTTCACGCACCTGCCCGACCGACCCGCCGCTGGACTGCATCTCCGGCAGGTACATGGTTTGGATGGAATCGATGATGACAAGCGCCGGTTTTACGCTGTGAATATGCTGCTGGATGATATCCATATTGGTTTCGGTCACCAGCAGCAGGTTGACCGGCATCGGAAGGGCTTTCCCCTTTTCGGATTGAAGCAATCGCACCGCCCGCATTTTGATCTGGCGTTCCGATTCTTCGCCGGAGATGTACAGCACGATATTATTGGCGGCCATCTCGATCGCCATCTGCAGCAGCAAGGTGGATTTTCCAATACCCGGGTCGCCGCTCACCAGCACGATGGAACCGGGGACTACCCCACCCCCCAGTACGCGGGCGAATTCGCCAATTCCCAGAACCAGGCGTTCTTCGCCTTCGCCGGTGATCTCAGACAGACGCTGGGGTTTGCTCGCCCCGGCCAGGCCGCGCTTGCTGCTTGCAGCTGCTCCTGGAGCGGGTTCAAGGATCTCCTCCACCATCGAGTTATAAGCGCCGCAGCTCGGGCAGCGCCCGAAGGATGCTGCACTGATGCGTCCGCACTGCTGGCAAACAAATTGTGAATGGATCTTTGGCATGGGGTTTTCCCTTAATGATCGGTTGGTTAATATGTATTGTAATTCATTGCACCCAATGGAACAAATGTTTTTTTAAATAAGAAGCCCCCCTCCTTCCTTCCCAGTGTTGCCTCGCAAGGTTCACAGAACCAGAGGGGGCAAACACGCGATTGCACACCTAAACAAAACGTGGGTGAGAAATCTCTCACCCACGTTATAACCAAATCCTTGAGCTTGTTTCTACCCCACCTCAACCACCTGGCCGGCGTTCTTCATCAGCCAGATGTAGCCATCTTCCAGGCCGGGTGTTGTGGGTTGAGCATTGGGGAAACCGCTGATGGCTTCACCCACCAGACGGTACTGGGTGCCTTCCGCCAGGTGCAGCATGGATACAATAGTCAAGCCGTGGTCGGGTTTTTCGAGAGCCTTCGTGGTCACCGTCCAAACATGCCCGGAGGCTGCTGTGGTCAGTTCCGAGGGGCTGCCGCGGAAGAGCACTTTGCCGTGCCCCAAGACTGCCAGGTCGGTACAGGTTTGGCCGATATCTTCCACGATATGGGTCGAGAGGATGACCGTGCGTTCAGCAGCCAGGTTGACCAGCAGGTTGCGGAAGCGGATGCGCTCCTCTGGGTCCAGGCCAGCCGTGGGTTCATCCACAATGAGCAATTGGGGATTATTCACCAAAGCCTGGGCGATCCCCACCCGGCGCTTCATGCCCCCCGAAAAGCTTTTCAATTTACGCCCTGAAGCTTCCGATAGACCTACCATTTCCAGGGTTTTTTCAACCTGCAGTTTACGCTGCGGGGGATTATCGATCCCTTTCAAGATGGCCATATAATCCACAAATTGGTAGGCGGTCAATTCAGGGTAAAGGCCCAGTTCTTGGGGCAGATAGCCCAGCATGGTCTTGACGGCTTTCTTTCCCGCTTCCGTAGAAAGGTCATGCCCGCCAATGCTAACAACACCCTTGGAGGGGTTGACGATCCCGGCCAGGATCCGCATAAGCGTGGTTTTACCAGCTCCGTTCGGCCCCAGCAGCCCAAACATACCCGATTTGATCTTGAGGTCGATGCCGTTCAAAGCCTGGACGGAGCGCCCGCCCTTGCCGTACGTTTTAGAAAGATTAACGATTTCAATCATGGTTTTTTCCTTTATTCAAGTCTCTTTTGAAGACATTCATTTCTATATATAGCGTTCCTGACGCTGGTATAACGCACAGGATGCTGCAAAGAAGAACAAAGCCAACAAGAACAGGGTGAGTTGGTTCGCCCGTAAGACCGGGCTGTCAGGGATCAATGCACCCATATAGATCATGACATATCGCCAAACCGGATCGATAGCCATGGCACTGCGGGCGATAAAGACCAACAGCCAAATCACGGCTGTGAACAAACTACCACCGACTGCTTTAGTGGTGAGCATAGCCATGACCAACCCGAAACCCATCAAAGCGATGGTCGGGATGAGCCAGGCAAGCTGCACATCCCAAAAATTACCGAGAATAATGAAATTACCACCAATCGCCAAATAGTACGCTTCAAACGCCAAGGCACAAATCGTTTGAACAGCCAGTATCAAGCCAAGCCGTTCCGCCAGCATGCGGACCGGGGTTAGAGGCGTGGCAAAACGCAGTTCCAATGCGGGATCATCCAAACCGGCATAGGCGGACATGATCCCGGCGATCAACGGAATGACCACCCCAATATATCCGCGGGCAGCATTGGCAAAGGCCGAGTCTCCCTTGACGATGGCACAGATGATGGCGAACAGCGCCCAAAAAGCCAACGGGAACCAAAGTTGGTCGGTATGGAAGGTGAGCACAGAGTAGCGAAAAGAAAACCGATTCATATGTGCTGCCTCTACGCCTTTTGGTTCTGCTTTTTAAGATACAGATATAACGTGACCAGAGCTGCAGCGGTACAGGATATGATCACGATAATATTCAGGATCGCCTGGGTTTCAGAGTACCCGGGGATCGTATCGACAACCGGGAAGGAGTGGAAAATTCCTTCCACCGAAAAGCGCCCGGATGCATTCAATAAGGTATCGCTGATGGTCGGGAATGCGGTTGGGCTGAGGAAATTGCCCCAAAACCAGTACCCCGTGAACAAGATCTGGTATACCCGCAGCGGCATGATCAACGGACAAGCCAATGAAAATGCCACCACAAAGGCATACGCTGGCAGCCCAACGATCAACAAGGAGAGGCATAATGGCCAAAGCAATGACCATGGGGCTTGACCGATGGCTGCTAAGAAACAACCAAAACCCATGAACCAAACAAAAGCCGGCAGAAACATCGAAGCCAGCACACCAAGATATTTCGAAAGGATATACCCGGATAATGAAATGGGTGTGCTGCGCTGCAGTTCACGTAAACCTAATTTGTAGTCCCGCTGCATACGGTCCGAAGCCAAAATTCCGGCGATGAGGGGCATAAAGAGATTCAGATTGAACACGATCCAGCCTGCGCTTTGCCAAACCTCGTCATCCGGAACAATATGGGATGTGGAATGGG
>DATMYN010000301.1:0-5400 GCA_035560875.1 Longilinea sp.
CACCACACCGGTTTGTGACGAAGGCGTACCTCTTAACCTAAATGCAATTTCTCCCCAATATTATGAAACCCTTGTATCACTTTCCCCGCCGCTTATTCAATGGTCGTTCGTAACCGATACAGGCAGCCCCGCCACATGCCACCCAGCTAACCAGCATATTCGTTTTGGCACGCGTACTTTCGCAACCGATGGAACGATAATTTTAACCACATTGGAAGAAACTGATCTAGCCGGTACAGCCGCCTCATGGACACCAAGCTCTGCCTTACTCCCGGCCGGTCATTATTTCTGGGAAGTCACACCGATCTCAAGCTCGGGTACAGCAGGTTTTGCCCGGGTTATCCCCTTTGTTACCGGACCTATTTGCACGGTGGCTGAGCTTCTCCCCCCGACGATCCTTTCTGTACCTGATGGTGCATCTGTACCAGCAGGCAGCATATTGTCGTGGGATTTCCAAGGGGGTTGTGTTCCCACCGGAGTTGAGATTGATATGAGCACTACCTCTTCCTTTGAACCAACGAATTCCAGCTTCTGTACCTATCCGGTCGCCATGCACGCCGCCCTGGTGGATGTGAATGATTTCCTGCTGCCCTGCCATACCTATTATTGGCGGGTCGCAGCATTGATCGAAGACCGACACAATGCGCTGTCACCCGATTCATCTTCCCCGGTCATTGCCACGGTAGCTCCCGAAACGATCGAGGTTGAAAGTTGGATCCACAGCGGATACTCTGAGGTCAGGTCATTCTATTTCATGGATAATACCTGTCCGAATGCGCCTGCTACCCCAACCGTCCAACCCACATTTACCCCAACCGCCACGCAAACCATCACCGCCTCGCCAACCGTGCGTCTTATTGCGCCAACAGTCACAGTTGAACAGCCTGCACAAGTGGATTGTAGCGGGTTAAATTTTGCGGATTGCAATGCAAACATCAATTCTTGTTTTTGGAACAACAGTCAGCAATGTGAAAACCGACCATAATCCTAGACACCCCCCGCATGAGCGGGGGGTCTTTTTACCAGATATTTACCAATGAAAGCTAAACCTGATCTCTGATATTTTCGAGGCGGTAAAAACACATCGGATCGTTGTGAAATTCTCCTGTGCATCCAACTGACATGGCGGAACAGCCACCTTTACATTTATCCCCCAAGGCGCAGCCGGCGCAATTCTCACCCAGATCAGCACAGGAGAATTGGCGGTTGTAAGCAAATACATGCGGATCGAACCAAATATCCCACAGCTCATGCTCGCGCAGGTCGCCTTCTACCAGGTTGTCAGGCATGGAAAGGCAGCCCTTGATCTTTCCGTCGCTGGTAATACCGCAGGCATATAAGCCGGCTGAGCACCCTTCCCAGGCTGGTTCACGTTGGTCGCGTTTCCCGAAATAGCCATAACTATCAGCCGGCAGGATATCCATGCCGCGTTCTGCGGCCCAACCGGTCCACTGGTTTACAAAATCCCCCAGCTTAAGATAATCCTCTTTCGTTAACCGCAGCCAATCGTTATCGCGTCCCCTGCCCAGGGGGAAAAAGGGTTGGACTTGCCAAAAGCCCACGCCTTCAGCCGTTAATATTTCCAACAGTTCGGGTAACTCAGCAATATTTTTTGCATTGGCGGTAGTGATGATCGTCAATGGGATACCGGCGGAGAGAATGGCAGGGATTTGGCGGCGGATGTGGTCAAAAAGCCCTGGTTTTAATCGAATTCGGTCGTGTGTCTCAGCCGTTCCATCCAGGCTGATCCCAATCCCGGCTAACCCGGACTCTTTCAACCTCATTATTAGTTCTGGTGAAAGTATTACCCCATTCGTCAGTGCTTTAAAGGGAATATCCAAACCCCGGAGGTGAGCCGTTACGGCTGGGAAAATCCCGCTCAGCAGCGGCTCACCTCCGGTAAAATCCACTTCCTGGACAAGAAGATCCGGGAATTGATCACAAATCTTAAGGGCTTCAGCCAAACTCAATTCATTCCGCCGCACCTCTCCGGCTGATGAGCCGCAGTGGGCGCAGCGCAGGTTGCAAGCCAGGGTCAATTCCCAGCCTATGATATAGGGTAAACCTTCAAAGTCCAGAGTAACCTCCTATAATCCAATCAAACGATCTTATTCTTCTTCATGTGGTTCTGGATGGCAATGTAATCGCCCGCCCGCAAGTTCATCGGCCGTCCAGCCATAAAGTCATCAGCCATGTTAAGGATAGCCGGGGCTATATCCGCCGGGGGCATTACATTTTTGGTCATGTACTCGCTTAGGTATTTCGTTACTGTATTGAAGAAGGCTTTGCTGGGTTGCACTTTCATCCCCTTGACCAGATTTTTCATCTCCCAGTTTACCTGCAAGTAGGCGACCAGGATCCACCTCGGGAGTATGACATGCCTCCAATCGTAAAGGTCGTAATACCATTCGGGCATATGCCAATGCGGATCAATGATAGGCATGTAGGGATCCAAAACTGTTCGTATTTTGCGCTGGCAAACGGCGCAGAACGCAGCCAGGTTACGCATCATACAATTGAATTCTGGTCGGTAAACCCCGCAGTGATAGTAATAAGCACCTTCAAAAGCACCGACCGTCCCGGCCGGTTCAGGATTCGCCTGCGGATCACACTGGGCACAATTCGCGTTGGTTGTGGTCGGCATCGGTGTTGAGGCATCGATCAGATCACCCCATTTGATCGTAGCCCGATTGGTGTCTATGGTGATATTCACTTGAGCCGGTTCACCGCCTGCATAATGATCATGTCCCACATCCGACCCGCAGCCGGCCCAGTATTCATATTCATCAGCCAGGCCGAAAGCTGCGTGACCCATCTCATGCAGCGCACAACGATCCCAGTTTGAGGAATTACAGGTAGTTGCGATCGAACCCCCGGAGCCGCCCCACACATTGTGATTGACAACCACAATGATCTGACCCCATTCAGGCAAATAGGTGTCAACCGTATTCATGACCAGAGTCGAATCTACGCATAGTAGCCGGCGGATACCCCCGTTACAATAACTGGCATCAAAATAGGTGTCGGCAGTTGTTCCGGGTCCACCGCACGTCGCCGGGTCATCGGCGCCGCTATCGTCTGAAGCCACATCCAGGCGGTAAATATTAAGAGCTTGAATATAGGTGGGGAATGGCTCGAATGTTTGCAGGGTGGTGATGAATTGATTTACATCGGTGGCAAACTGACCCAATTCGGTGGCTTGATAACCTTCAGCCACAAGAACGATATTAAACCGGTCAGAAGCTGCCCCATTATCCAGGACTTTGGTAAGTCCTACAATATAACCGTCAGCGATTCCCATGGCATTATCCCTCCTTCCTCTTCTGGTCAGTCTTAAGGGAGACGCGGGTAAGGATCGCAGCCGGCGCTCTCTTTTCTGCCTCTATTGGGCTGCTGAACAGCAGTACTTCTTGCGCAGTCTTTATTTCCGGTATGAACAACACAAACATCCCTGCTGGCTTGTCCACTTTCGCCCATGTAAAGGGTTGATCCGGATTATCAGAGCGTACTTCAACGAATTGTTGGATTGGGTTTGGGATCACCCGCCGGTATAGGGTTGTTTGCTTGGCATCTTTCACTTCATACCAAAAACCGTTTTGCTGCCCTTTCACTTCCAGTTGATCCGATGGGGGTGCGATCATTTTGAGGGTACGTTTATCAACGAGTTTGATCCCATTTTGATCATAGCTGAACACCAAACGCGTTGTCAGAGGAGCGGATTCTTTACCCGCCCCAACTCTTTTTTTGATCTCATCCATGGACTACCTCCTTTACTGATGGATAGATCGAATCACAACGAGAGGTGGGTTGCTTTGTAAAATGCTTGGTATGCCAAATAATTCCCCCATTGAACAATGTACTATTTACCCTCTTTTCAGTTACAAAACGACTATAGCACTCAAAACGTAGAGTAGTCAATAGAATGACCTTACAATTAGTAAACGTTTGTTTTACGGGTTAAAACCCTACTTGGGTAATAACCAACGAACAAAATAATAGATTCAAAGCTTACGCAAACGGCCCGCTGCAGTTGGGGTGTTTGGCATAGTAATTCCCACTCTTTATAAAAGAATCCACAAAACAACTTGTCCGGCAGATAGGAAGTTTTTCACAACGGGTACAATCGGCATCGATGAACTCGGGGTCTACCGCCCGGCTTCTTAATTGTTGAAATCGTTCCCCTTCCCAAATCTCTTGTAAACCGGCTTCGTAAACGTTCCCATAAATGAATTCTTCCACCGTCCCCAATTTGTCACACACTGAAACATACCCAGAAGGGAATATGGACATACCGGTAAACAAACCGCCGCACGGGTACCACCCCTCTTGTGACCATTGACAGCTAGAATCGCGCGGAGGATGGATATCGCAAATATCCGCATATTGGCTTTTCTTGTGTGACACTATATCCACCACTTTATGGAATTCATCGGGTTGTATTCCGTCAACACTGTTCGCATTTGATCCTGGCGCGCCCATTTGCATTGAGGTGATCCCAATTTCCTTAACTCCCAACGCAACAACAAAATCAAGAAATCCTTCTATCGAATTGATATTGTCTGGGGTCAGCACACATTTCACCGATGTTCGAATACCAGATGCAGCCAATGTACGGATACCCTTCACTACATGGGCAAAGGTATTTGTCGTCTGGGTCATAGAATGATGGATATCGGGGATATGAGAATCCAAGCTGACGGTGATCTCTTCGAGACCAAACTCACTCAATTTACCTGCGAGTTCAGGCTGCATACCGATAACCTTGCCGTTGGTTGTAAATATCGGCGTCATGCCGTTTTCTGTGACCTTTTTAATTAAATTGATCCAACCCGGATAAATTGTGGGTTCCCCACCGGTAATACCCACATAGACAACACCCCATGCTGCAGCCTCATCGATTATTTCAAGCGTCCGGTTGTAATCAAGGGCTTCGGAATGATTGGCAGTGGTTAGTTGGTAACAATATTTACAGCGGAAATTACACTGCATCGATACGCTCAAGTTGATCCCAAGCGGTGTTTTAAGTTTTTCTCCAAGAGCCGGCGAACGTTCACTTTCATCCGTTTTAAACAGGAATTGACTAGGGTCAAGCGAGGCGTGATTGTTGCTAACCCCCGGTAATTTCGATAAAAATCGTTGGTTCTTTAATAAAATACTGTCAACAAATTCTGCTGCCTCTTCCTGGGTTAATTGATATGTTTCTTTGACCAGGAATTTTATTTGATCGCAAGAATATGCTCCGGTACACAAACTCAAGACAAAGGCATGCGAAGGGTGAATGAGATCATGCAAAGCCATTCGAAAATCATAGATCAAAATGTTAGCATCATTTTTCTTTAACTTTACACCTGGACGAAGTTGAGGGTACGGCGAAATCTCTGGCATAGAGGCCTCTTGGAA
>DATMYN010000302.1:0-9366 GCA_035560875.1 Longilinea sp.
GGTTTTCTCCATAGATCGTGTCGATTGAAAATTGCAGAAAGCAGTAGGCTAAAAGAACTAAACCGCTCCAATTTATCACCCGGATCGTTTTTTCCAGCAGTCCGGGACGGGCGGCAAATCCCGCAGTTAACAGATAAAAACAAACTCCAATCCCTAAGGTAAGAACACCTTCTAGGATATTTCGGATTAAATTCAGATCGTAATAAGGTGGAACATCTCTAAAGAAAGCCAAACCGGCAGAAACAATAGCAATCACAACGAACATCAATATGGGAATTACCTGGCGGGGTAATTTCCCTCTCTTGATCAAATAAGGGATGAACCAGACCAGGAATAGGATCCCCATAAAGATCATGGAAGGCGGAGCCACCATACTCCCCCCGGTGAAACGAGCCACCAACGGCATGCTGGTTATGGGGAGCAGCGCGATCAAAGCGATCCACAGGATATCTACCCCCTTCTCCCAGATGCGTCTAACCATGGCGTTTCCCAACCATTTTTTCAAGCAAACCCGATATAACTAAAACAAGTGAAATCAATAAACCAATAAATGAACCCATGAACACGAGAAGGTTTTGCCCATCGTTTACTATTTGGGTTGAAGATTGACCCTGGGGTTCGTAGGAAATTTGAGCGGTGGATAGAATGCCGTGGCTGGCTTGACGTTCCTCATCAATTACAATGAATAACTCATCCAACTGGGTCCTGAGCTGTTCGATCGATTGACCTTCACAGGGTACATACACGGGGGGAATAGCTGCCGCTGACTCCAAACATGCCACAATGGAATCTGCTTGATGTTGTAACGTGTTAGCAATTTCGGCGTGATGCACCGATCCTTGCAACGCTGAGGCAGCTTCTTGAGCCCATGCGTCTACCAATTGGGCAGTCTCTTCCGCATTAGCTCCGCGAACGTATAGCAGAAAATGGTACCCCTGTCTTTCTGAAGACACCGGCTGTCGAAAAACCCAGATCTGAGGAACCGTATCACCAAAGATTGGATCCAATATTTCTTCAGAGGTCAAATAATCATCAACCGCCTGCATGGTCTGGTCTTGCTGCTCATCGGTTAATTCGCCGGTGAGTACAAAATTGATCCCAACCGTAACAACAGCGGTGCTTTGATATTGAACCGGAGTTGCATGCGCGACCAGGATGCCGATCACAGCCCCCAATACGGCAAAAATCAACATTACCCACCACCAACGCAGAGCTTGTATAAACTTTTCGTACGGTGATAGTGAAATCATAGACCTCTCAAATAGAAAAAAAGATGTATGTATTATACCAAGACCAACTCATTAAACCACATGCAGCGGATGACTCCGCTGCATGATTGTAATTCTCTTAGGGGGGATTAATGTGAGGCAGTAAAGTTGATAACCACCAAATTTTGTTCGCAGCTTGAAGAAGTGCTGAAGGGAATGGCAGCTGTAAGGGGATTGGCTTGCAGATCGAGTACCTGAATGGTCAATGTATTGTTGGACTCGACAGGAGAGGCGCCTAATTGAATCTCAAAACCTCCCGGTCCATAGGCGGATGCACCCGGAAAACCGGTCAATCCCACTGCATTCACGGTTGCCCCATTCAGAATACCGCGGATGGAAATGACCAAGTTGGTAACCGGGTCGCCAGCCGCCGTAATTACCTGGCCAGCCACGCCAAACCAATTACAGCCCAGATCGGTGTGGTTAAAATTGGTAGCCAATGCGGGCGTACCCAATTGTAAGGAATACGGCCAGGGGGTTGATGTTACGGTAGGGGTTGAGGTAATCGTCGGGGTTTCTGACGGTCCCGGGGTGGACGAAGGACCGGTTGTGGATGTCGCAGTAACCGTTTCAGTAACCTGAGGAGTCTCCGTTTCAACCGGGGATTCCGTTTTTTGGGGAGTCTGACACACGGAACAATCCACGGTTGGGCAAACCAAAGCAGGCTGCGTTTCCAGGCTGATCGGGTCAACGGTGATGTTTTGTGTGGGTAACCCGCTGTTAGGATCGGTAGTGGGTTCAACCACAATATTGATATAAGGGAAACCGGAACAACCGGCTAATAGGATGGCGAGGATTATGATATAAAAACGTTTCATGCTACAACTTACCTCCCGAAAAGGTCACACGTATGATAGCCAGTAAGGTGCATGAAATATGCCAGAATCAATACGCCCCTTTTCCTTTCAGAACCACCCAAACGGATTTAACCAAGATCTGGATATCCAACCAGATCGAATAATGCTGAACATAATACAGGTCATCTTGAGTATTTAGATGCATCGGTTTATCGCTGCGACCGTTGACTTGCCACCAGCCGGTCATACCCTGCGGGACAGCGAATCGTTTCCGCTGCCAGACCGCATATTGATCAACCAGGTATGGCATTTCCGGCCGGGGACCAACAATGCTCATTTCTCCAAGCAGAACATTGATCAATTGGGGAAATTCATCAAAACTGCTGCGGCGTAAAAAGCGCCCAACCTTGGTGATACGCGGATCATCTGGTCGTTTGTGGATGACATTTCCGTCCGCGTCCTGCACGGCTACCTGCTCCTGCATTTTATCGGCGTCGACCACCATGGTGCGGAACTTGAACATGGAAAAGATCCGCCCACCCTCACCGACGCGTTTGGCTTTGTAAAATATCGGACCCGGCGAATCCAGTTTGATCGCCAATGCAATTGCGCCAAACAGTAAGAGCAAGATGGGCATGCTGAAAATTGTGAGAGCCAGATCGAAGGTGCGCTTTACCATGCGTTGATCTTCACTCAAAGCAGGCGCCCGTAGATTTAACATCGGGATCCCGGCCACATCCTCCACTTGAGCTTTGTGCAGGGTAAGGGCAAAATAATCCGGTATCACCCATACCCTAACCGGCAGATCATGAACTTCAGCAACGATCTGGTTCAATCGCTGGTGGGCGCTCATCGGTAAAGCGATCATGACATCATGGATCTTGCGTTCCCGGATAACCTGTCGGGAGGCATCCAAATTTCCCAAGACATCCGGGTTGTCTTTGATCTTGAGTGGATCATCATCCAGATACCCGATCAGGTTCAAACCCAGGTGCGGATTTTCATTTACCTGCTGCCATAATTTCCGCCCGATCTCGCCCGCTCCCAAGATCAAGATATTCCTGTTTTGGGCTGTTCCGAACATACGCATACGGTAGGCAATGCGATAAACCGCCCGCCATAACAACATAAACACCCACGAGATGATGACAAACTCAACGAACAAGAAACGCGAGATGTCGCGGTAAGAGAAATACAAAACACCCGCCATGGCAACCGCAGCCAGCATGGTGCCAAGCGTGAGACTGCCATATTCATCGACTACACGCAAGTTTTTCCGGCCGTCGTAGACGGAAAACAATAAAAGCACAGCCACCCATATGACCGGAAAGGTAAAGTAGAGTTCAAGCGGGGTCCAAATGGGTATGGGTATATCTTGGACAAAGTTAAGCGGACTGAAAAGATGACGGGTGACGGTAGCCACTAATAAACCAAATGCGATCAAAAAAGCATCAATGAAGATCGAGAATACGGCAAAATTTGCTGAAAATCGGCGGAACATTTACAACCTCACAGCCTCTCTCCCGTCATCGAGAGTGTATTTCTTCAACCCAACCACCTGCCAAAACACTTTCCAAATGAATAAAGGGTTGTTAACCAAATAACGCTTGCCCAACCGGCGGGGTTCTTGAATCAACCGGTATAACCATTCAAAACCGCTGCGCTGGATCCAACGCGGCGCCTGGATTTTGGTTCCGGAGAGGAAATCGAAGGCAGCCCCAACCCCCAATAGTACCGGAACATTCAATTTCGAGGCATGGGCGGCCATCCAGCGTTCCTGTTTGGGTGTGCTCAGACCAACCCATACAAAGTCGGCTTTACTGGTGTTGATCATATCAATCACTTGCTGATCCTCTTGTTCGGTCAACGGGCGGAAAGGCGGTGTATAGGTTCCGCAAACCACCAAACCGGGGAACCTTTGGGCCAGTTTATCGGCTAGCAATTCCGCTACTCCGGTCGTTCCACCGTAATAGAATTGACGGTAACCGCGTTCCGCAGATACTTGGGTTATCGCCGTCATCAGGTCAGGACCATACACCCGGCTTACTTCCTTGTGCCCTGCCAAACGGCTCAACCAAACCATCGGCATCCCATCCGGGGTAACCAAGCCGGCGCGATTATGGATGTAACGCAGTTCGGGATCACGCTGGGACTCCATGATCCCATTCACATCCCGAACACAAACATACTGGCATGAGCTGCGCTGTTCAACCCAACTACAGATCCTGTCTACCGCCAAGGGGATATTCAGGGCGGATACCCCTACCCCAAGGACATTGGTGCGGGAGATGGGCGGGTTAAGGTCGGATTGAGGCATAGATCATCATCCAATTCTGGTAAGCTGATGCAGAAGTATAGTTCTGTTCAAATTCTTTTCGGGCTGCCAATCCCATTTGATGTCTTTCGATATCATGGTTCCATAGCCAGTCCACTTTTTCCGCCAGGTCTGACGGATTACCGGCATCGAACAATAAACCGGTTACTTTATCTTTTACGATTTCCGGCATACTGCCTAGCCGGCTGGCGATGACTGGGGTTCCACATGCCATGGCTTCCAGGATCACACGCGGGAAGTTCTCATACCATAAACTTGGGAAAACCAGGAACCTGGCTTGTCTCATCGCTTTGATGATCTCTTGGTTCGACCGGTGCCCTTTCCATTCTATACCTTTAACCGCAGCATCAAAATCCTGCTGGGATGGGCCATAGGCTGCCAACGGATAGGGGGAATCCATTTGCTTCCAAGCCTGGATCAATATATCCAGCCCTTTTTCGGGTGAATTCCTGCCGACAAAAAGAGCAGCATCTCGCTTTACGCTGTTCACCCCAGGGTCGATCGGGAGGAAATTGGGACGGACGTGGATCTTCGCGGCTGGCAGCCTTGCCTGGATGAACTTTCCGGCGGAAAAATCGGTCAAAGCGATGTAGGCATCTACTTTGTGGTTCCATGTCCCGATCCAACGGTGGATGGATTGCATTAACGCAACCACCAGGCTACCGGCCCGGCTGCCGCGATAGCAGCGGTAACGGATCCCCGCTAAAGACGATCTTTGTTTCAAGCACAATTCGCAGGGTTGCCCATCCCGGAACAGGTAGCCGTTCAGGCACATCAAGCGGTAATTCCGCAAGGTCTGTATGACAGGTACTTTTGCCTTATGAGCCGCGTAAAAGATACTGGGAGAGATCAAAGGGAAAAAATTTTGTACGTAGACCAGATCAAACGGACTGGTATTTAATATTGCCAGCACCGTGCGATAAGTCTCTACCGACCAGATGGTGCGGAGCGAGGTGCGGAGAACGCCCATCTTTTCTACTTTACTATTATCTTCCTCGTAGAGAATTACCTCATGACCATTCTGCCGGAGCAATTCCGCCTCGGCTTTAAAACTTTCATCCTCACCCCCCGGCACCAAATAATGGTTATGAGCTAAAAGGATCTTCATCTTTTTATGAGCCGGGTCAACAGGTTTCGGATCGGACGCGTGTAAAAATTCCACTTTTCCTGGCGGGCGATCTGTTTATCAGGGCTTATGTTGGGCATCGCGTTGGATGGATACGAGACCAAGGATTGGTAATCACCTTTGAACCCATCCAGGATCGCCTGCCAAACGACCACATGCCGATGGGTATAGTCGTGCCAGGTCCTTTCTTTTACACTATCCACTAGCCCTCTTTTTTCATCTTGCAGTTTTTTCAAGATTCCTGCCAATTGATCAGCTGTAAAGAACGGGTATGTGATCCCGTTCGGAATATCCAAATGGAAACCTTGCGGTGTAACGATGGTGGGGATCCCGGCGGCTAAGGCATCCAGAAATCCCATTGAACCCTCATCCAACCCCATATACAGGTAATAATCAAAGTAAGGCAGACGTTGGGTGATCTTTTGATAATCGTCGAGGTAATCCGCTGAAGGCTTCTCCCAGACAACCTCTGCCCCCCTACTTTCTAGTTTCGGAATGATAGCTTCCCAGCCCTTGCCGTAGATCTCAAAACGGACAAGATCCAGAGGAATCTTTTTGACAGCATCCAAAAGGACCTCTTCACGTTTGCAATGGTTGTCATAAATATGGGTCGTAAGGCCGATGATGATACGGCGCGGTTTGGCGGCTGCATCTGTCCCGGGAATAATATAACAAGTCCGGTTGGGATCAATCCCCTTACCGGTGAGGAAGCTGCGTGTTTCACTCGATAAACAAATACCGATATTGGTTGTATCCATAGCCCGGCAAATCATCTGCAGCCGGTAGACGCTATCCACATGGGTAATTAAGAAGCTGCCCGGCAGGTGATCACCCTTAACAATATGGTAGATCATCCAATGGTTGATATCGGCGGAGGGGTCAGGATCCTCGGAGATCGCGGCGGAATGTCCAAAGGAAGCCGTATTTTCCTGCAGCCGGACGGCAAACTTTTCCAAAATTCCACCTTGGGTGGGAGGCGGTAAAACCAGGTTAATCCGCATCGGTAAGGTTTACCTCTGATCGAGATTTGAACAACTTTTCTTTGACACCATTGAATATGGCAGTAATGAATTTGAACGGATTTCGGTACAGTTGATAGGCTTTTTTTAATGCACTCATGGATTTGGATACCTGATGGGCTTTTAAAAACAGCCAACCAGCGCGCACATAATGGCGCGACAGCCGGTCAATACCGCATTCCGTAAGGATATCGGCGCCGTGCTTTTCCAATAAATAGTACCAACCGATGGCATATTTCTTGGGATCGCGGGTCAGTTGGGATGGCGCATCGCGGTTGATAATCACCAGGATTTCCGGAATGAAATCGACCCTATACTCTTTGGCGATTCGGAAACAGATATCATCATCCTTAAAACACGGGAACAGGGTATCAAACATACCGACCTTTTGAAAACATTCCCGTTTGATCAACATGGACGCCATTTGCGCCAAATAACCCTGCCATAGAGCTTGCTTGTAAGCCTGACCGCGGATCAAGTTGAAATGGGCCGGTTTCAAGGACCCATCCGCCTGTTTTTCCCCAATCCGGCAGTAGACCATGCCCGGTTCCAGGGGAGAACTCTTGATCAGGTTGATATGCTTTTCCAGATGGGTGGGAAGATATTCATCATCCGAATCGAGGATACAGATATACGGCGTTACCGCACTGAGTATGCCGGTATTCAAGGAGGCGCTTGATCCGCTGTTTTCAGGGTGGCGAATGTAGCGGATACGTTTGTCAGTGTATTTTTTTACAAGATCAGACGTCCCATCTGTTGAGGCATCATCGACGATGACCAATTCCCAATTAGGATAGGTCTGCGCCAAGACACTGTCGATCGCCCGCCTCAGCAGCTTTTCACGGTTATAGGTTGTGATGATTACGGTCACTTCCGAACTAAAAGTCATTCATTCACCTATTAAGATCTGAGCCAACTCGTGTTGTTGATACTAATTGTACAACGACCGATACCAATGTTGTTATTTCCCGTCCGCTATTAACTACTTGGCCAGGCCTAACCGGCATCTTTTAAGTACTCCACCAGCATGTGGGCATTTTTCTCATAACGATAAACTTGGTCAAAGCAGCGCAGCGCATTTTGGCTGTATTCGGCATAATTTTGAATAATCTTATCGAAGGCTGCGGGCAAATCCGCAAAAGAATGAATGGTTGCACCGCAGTGATAATTATCCAATAATTCGCAGCCCTCATAATCAAAGGTGATCACCGGCTTCCCGCACATCAGGTACAACGGGATTTTCTCTGAGGATTTAATGGTTAACCGGTCATTGACCGGAGTGGGCGCATACAGAGCCAAACCAACCTTAGCCCGCCCGATCACCAGAGGCAGGTCATGGGCATCCACTTTATCCAGCGACAATGTGACCTGATCGGAATGGGTCATTGTCTGCAGCTTTTGGATGTCCTTTTGTTCTCCATATCCATGGATGAGCAACCGCCTGTTGGGCATCAATCGGTGGAAGACATCCACCAGGTCAAAGGTATAGCGCTGTTTAGAGATCACACCGAGTTGGATCAGGTCAAACTCATTTTCAGTATAAATGGATTTATTGGTAAGGCGATAAAAAGAAGGCTCCAGGGAGATCGGAATGAAGATCAGGTCCACCGGAGGTAAGCCATAATCCTTGAGGAAAACGTCAGCCCGGTTTTGGTCTTGGATCACAACGGCACGGGCAGTCTTAAGATATTTTGATTCCAGCTTGTGGATCGTCTGCCAGCGTGGCGAGGTCTTCACCAAGGGATGAGCGCGGGTATATAGTTCAAGCGAGTAATAAAGATACGGCTTTCCCTGCTGCAGGGCATATTGGGCTGCCAATAGAAAGCCTTCTTTTTCCACACCGATAAACCACTCATACGAAGTAGTACCTGTAAACGACTCTATCTTTTTCCTGTCATTTTCGGTGAGTATTGTTACATCCTCAGAAGAAAGATCCAGACCAAGCAGCCCATAGATCTGCTTGAGATCATGCTTAATAGTGTTAACTATTCGCATAACTGCCGAGTCTTTTGTGGAAGCCTTGTCTTTCGATAAAGCGTCACTACAATCGATCACGCGGACATTGGACAGCTTGCGGAGGTCATCCAGCGGATAGAACTCCGGGCAGTCAATGGTGAATAGATCAACCGGGAAGCCATTTTCCGCCAGGTGATGGACCAAGAGAATGGTGTGGGATTGTAAAGCCCAATGGGATTGAAATACGGCGATCCTGGGTGTATCCACTATGGTTTGTCCCAATACGTATCCAGACGGGTATAAAACAGGAGAGCGGGTGTTGTCAATACTTTCCAGGCGTAGCTCTGCCGGTAAGCCCAATACCGTTTTCGTACGGCGGACTGTAGATCATCATTTTCGGATCGGGTTATCCGATTGAAGAGATATTTGAAATTCATCAAAATACTTAATCCCAAGCCCTTAGCTAACGGAAATAGCCCGGGGTGAGTGCGGTAATAGGTGAAGCTATCACTAACCGCCTGGGTCTGAGCGCGCCGGATGAGAAAATCATGGGTCAAGCGGGTTTGGGGGATCTGGTGAAACAACCAAGCAGATGGGTTGTACAGCATCCGCCATGGGGTCTGTGCAATTTTCCGCTGCAGTCCGGTTTCACCATCCCCGCGCTGCCAGTAATATTCCAGGTTGCTGAATCCGTCCGGGTTAAACCCGCCAACTTCCATCAGCACATTTTTGCGGATACAAAAATTGCATCCGAAGAGTGTCTCCTGGGGGAATAAGATCTCACGTTCGGTATCACCCAGATCTAAAAGGCTGAAATAGCCAGGGTGATCCTTTACCCACTCGGGGGGAGTGACCGTAAATTTCC
>DATMYN010000303.1:0-10728 GCA_035560875.1 Longilinea sp.
ATCAGAAACAGTGTCTTCGCCAACAGTTCCTGAAGAAGGCATTACAGAAGATGAACGTATGTTGATCTTACGCATGTTAAAAGAAAAGAAGATCAGCGTGGATGAAGCGGAACTGCTGCTGCAAACCCTGGAAGACGGTACGAAAATCGATGGATAGGTAAACTATGACCACCAATTTTCTGCGTAAAGCCATTTTAGAAAAAGTATCAAACGGCGAGTTGACAATTGATGAAGCTAATTTGAAGCTTGCTGACCTTGAGAGAGGTATAGAACCGGTTGGAGAACCCTCCGCGGCAGCTGAGACCGTTGAACCACAATCCCAAATTCCATCTCCGGAACCCAGCCGGATCGTTGATGATTCACCGATCCGAAAGTGGAAGGATTGGTGGCTTGTGCCGTTCATTCTTTCCCTATTATTAACTTCATTGGCGGGTTATCTCGTATTGGATACATACCAAAAATTCGGTTTGAATGTCGGTTTTTGGTTTGCCCTTCTTTTATTGCTTGTGTGCATCGGCGGGATCGTCCTCTCAGCCGCATCACGCAATTCCTTGTGGCTGCATATCCGCGTCCAAAAGAAAGACGGTTCAGCCAATGGGAATATCAACCTGAGCATTCCGATCCCCTTCCATGCAATATCCATCGTCGTACCCATGTTCCAATGGGCGATGCCCGAAGAAGTACGCCAGAAAGATCTGGCCGGGATGATCCGTGAAATCGGAGAGGGCATCAATCAAGATGAACCCCTTTCGGTTTTTGTCGATGACGATGAGGGTGAAAGAGTAGAAATATTCATCGGGTAGATTTTTATTAGTTTGTGTATAATTACCAGCTATGAAGCGTTCATGGCTGGTAATTCCTTTATTAGGCATTGGGCTTGTTGCCACCGCAGTCGCCTTATGGCAGCCGGCTTATCAATCCACCCGGGTATATTTCCCGGAAGAGATCACGCTCAGTAACGGCCAAACGATCGGGTTGGGAACGAGGTGGGTGGATGTGCGCTCACCAGTGCAAATCCCATTCGGGATGAACGCCGACCTCACCGTGGAGGCTGGTGACAGCGCATCCGGCACCGATGCGGTTACCGGCTATGATGTGGTCCTGGAAGCTCGACCCGACTTCATCGGCTGCTCCGTTTCACCAACCGGTATGTTAAGTGAGCCGTTCCCCAGTGGAGGCACGGTGAACTTAAGTTGGGACCTTCATCCAAACCAGACCGGCAATCAAGATGGAACACTGTGGTTATATGTGCGGATCGTCGGCCAGCAACTGGATGAGGAACAGGCCATTTTTGCACTTCCGATCGTGTTCAACACCTGGGGGATCGGTGATTATGAGGCGGATTGGGCTTGGTTAGCGGCTCTTGCCGCCTTATTAACCGCCGCTCAGCTATCCAGAGTTCGCAAACCCAAATCATGATATAATTTCGCAGCTATGCAGTCAAAACCAACTGATCAGATCAGCACTCGCCAAAAGATAATGAATCTGACGATCACCGCTGTGATAGGTCAAGTCGGCTGCCTTACTTTAATCATTGTGTTAGCCGCTGTGTTTGGCGGTCTTTGGTTGGATGCTCATTTTGGGACAAAGCCGGTCGCTGTGATCACCTTGATGGTCCTCAGCGCTCCGGTTTCATTAATTGTTATGTTTTTTGTAGCCAGAACAGCAATCAAAAAGATCAAAACGCAACCTCAACCTTCGCAGCCAGAGGAGGAAGCTCAAGTTGGAAAAGAAAACTAAGTGGCGCTGGGGTAAAAACCGGTGGTTCATATTATTGTTTACCATATTAGGCGCGATTGCAGCCCATTATTTTCCCCCAGTCCGACCTGAAATTTTGGTTGCACCCGAGGCCATCTCGAGCTCGATCACATTGCCTATCGTTGGCAATGTCAGCCTTACAAATACATTGGTTGCCTCGATGATCATTTCCATCCTGCTGATCCTCATGGCGTTGGCAGTTAGAAACACATTGAAAAAAGGCGACCTCGCTCCCAAGGGGATTACCGGTGCGTTAGAGATGTTGGTTGAATACCTGTACAACATGACGGAATCCACCGCCGGTAAATGGGCTAAAACGATCTTCCCCTACTTCATGACCATTGTTTTGGTTGTGCTTCTTTCCAACTGGGTGGAACTATTACCCGGTGTGGATAGCTTCGGTTGGTTGGAACACTCTGCCACCGAGGGGCATGCGACCATGGAATTACTACCCGGGTTGACCGCTACGGTTGCCGGAGAGGTTGCTCAGGGCCAGGGGGCGGTGGTTGTTCCGTGGGTCAGGGTGCCCTCAACCGATCTGAACTTCACCATTGCGCTCGCTCTGATCTCGGTTGTCATGACCCAGGTCATCGGGTTACGCGCTCAAGGTATCCGTTATTTTTCCAAGTTCTTTAATACCACCACCTTATTCAAAAAACCGTTCTTCGGTGTGATGGACTGGGCGGTCAGTATCCTCGAATTGATCTCCGAATTCTCGAAAGTGCTCTCGTTTGCCTTCCGGTTGTTCGGTAATATTTTCGCTGGTTCGGTATTGTTGTTCATTGTAGGGTCTTTGATCCCCGTATTTGCCCAATCGGCCATTTTGGTATTTGAATTTGCCATTGGCTTGATCCAGGCCTTGGTATTTGGTTTATTGACAATGGTGTTCATGTCCATGGCTACCAGGGGTCACGGCGAACACGAAGAAAGTCACTCTTAATCCATTCACCTCAAAATTTTCTGGAGGAAAAGTCACATGACAGGAGATATTGTTCAAGCAGCACGGTATATTGGGGCAGGGTTAGCCATGATCGGCGCAGTGGGAGCCGGTACCGGTATTGGTCTCTCTGCCATGGGCGCCCTGCAGGGAATGGCCCGCAACCCAGATTCTTACAGTACTCTGTTAACCAACATGATCCTGGGTATCGCTTTTTCGGAAGCCATTGCCATTTATTGTTTGGTTATTGCATTCTTGATGCTGTTCGGCGTTGTATAGCCATCCAGGGCAGTAGAGGAGGCCGATTTTGGAAAATTTAGGTATTAACCTGGGGTATATCCTTCTCCAGATCTTCATGTTTGCGATCGTGTTGGTTGTATTGCGTGCCTGGGTATACCAACCGATCATGAAAATGCTGGAAAAACGCCGGGCAACCATTAACCAAGGGCTGGAAGATGCCCGCATCGCCGGGGATGCGCGTGCCAACGCTGAGCTGGAAGCGGAAAAGATCTTGGCCGAAGCTCAGACAAAAGCGAATGATGTCATCCGCGCCGCCTCTGAACGGGCTGTCGTCGTCGAACGTGAACTACGCGCCCAGGCAGATGCCGGGATAACCAAATCGCGTGAAGCCGCCCTGGCCGAAGTGGACCAGGAACGCACCCGCTATCTTTCTGATCTGCGCAGCCAGGTGGCCAGCTTGGCCATTGCTGCCACCCAGAAACTGATCGGCGAAGCTCTGGATGAAAAACGCCAACGGGCCTTGCTGGATGAATTCTTCAGCGGGATCAAATCCGGCAAAGTGGTCGTTTTGGATAATGTCTCTCTCAAGGGCAATGCTGCTGAGGTTGTCAGTGCTCTGCCTTTGACCCAGGCTGAACAGACCAAGGTAAAGGACGATGTACTGGCATCCCTGGGCGGTAAAGGCGAGATCAAATTCAAAGTTGATCCTTCCATCCTGGGTGGGTTGGTAATCCGGGTGGGTGACCGGGTGGTAGATGGTTCCGTTGCCGGTCAGTTGAACGAGTTAAAAAATTCACTGCAGTAATTTCCTCTCAAAACACCTCGTTTTGAGGTATGCTTAATAAGAACCCGTAGAGACGTCCCGCTGTGGGGCGTCTCTATTCAAAATAAACCCATGAATACCTTAACCCAACTTTTCGCTCAAATCCCCTTAGCATTTACAACCGACCGGGCACTGCCGGATACTCCCATCAGTGCGGTGGTATTTGATTCGCGCCAGGTACAACCTGGCACCATCTTTGTCGCCTTGGCCGGGGTAAGCCAGGATGGACACCAATATATCCCGGCCGCGGTGCAGAAGGGGGCGGCTGCCGTGGTGGGCAGTAAAGACATCACCGGATTACCGGTGCCGTACATTCGCGTTGAAGATACCCGGCCGGCGTTAGCGTATATCAGCGCGGCCTTCAACGGTTGGCCGGCCCGCAAGTTGACCGTATTAGGCGTGACCGGTACGGATGGCAAGACCACCACCTCTAATCTCCTCTATCGTATATTGATCGAAGCTGGCTTGAAGGCGGGTATGATCTCCACCGTCAATGCCGTCATTGGCGACACGGAGATCGATACCGGGTTCCATGTCACCACCCCCGACGCCCCGGATGTACAGCGCTACCTGGCCCAGATGGTGGCAGCCGGTTTAAGCCATGTGGTGCTTGAATCCACCAGCCACGGCCTGGCCCAGCACCGCGTGACCGGCTGTGAGTATGATATCGGCGTGGTGACCAACATCACCCACGAACATTTGGATTACCACGGCAGTTATGAGAATTACCTGGCGTCCAAGGGACGATTATTTACCATGTTAGCTGAGACCGGTCCCAAACCGGGAGGGAATATCCGCCTGGCGGTATTGAATAAGGATGACCGCTCATACCCCTATTTGGATAAGCTCACTACGGTAAAAAAGATAACCTACAGCCTGCAGGCAAGCGCCGATATTTGGGCTGAAGACATGGGTGAGGATGAACGTGGGGTGTACTTTACAGCCGTGACCCCAGCCTGGCGGCAGCCTGTGCATGCCAACCTGGCAGGCCGCTATAACATCTATAACAGCCTGGCGGCGATCAGCGCGGCCGTGTTTGGCTTGGGTATTGCTCCAGATGTGGCTGCGCGTGGGATCGCGGCTCTGGCAGAGGTGCCCGGGCGCATGGAACGGATCGACCTGGGGCAGGATTTCACCGCCATTGTGGATTTTGCCCATACCCCGTTCGCCCTGGAGAGCGCCTTGCGTTCCGCCCGGCAGTTCACGAGAGGCCGTTTGATCGCCGTGTTCGGTTCAGCCGGCCTGCGCGACCGGGCTAAGCGCCGCATGATGGCCGAGGTGTCGGCTGAACTGGCCGATCTGACCATATTGACCGCCGAGGACCCGCGCACCGAGTCGCTGGATGGTATCTTGGCCGAAATGGCCAAAGCCGCCGAAGGTAAGGGCGGGGTGGAAGGCAAGACCTTTTGGCGGGTGCCTGACCGGGGAGAAGCCATCCGCCTGGCGGTGAAAATGGCCCAGCCGGGGGATATGGTATTAGCCTGTGGCAAGGGCCATGAGCAATCCATGTGCTTCAACACCACCGAGTACCTGTGGGATGACCGCACCGCCATGCGGGCAGCCGTGGCCGAACGCCTGGGTATTGAAGGATACAAAATGCCTTATTTGCCTTCGTCCGACAAAGAGTTGGATAGCTGGTTGAAAGAAAAATAACGAGCAGGGTAAGGCGTTTTATTATTAATTTCGCCCATATCAATCGATAAAAAATCACCCCTGGCATTTGCCAGGGGTGAAAAGAATCTAATCGGATCTTACCGGCGGTTGTTGTATCCACCGCTGCGGTTACCGCCGCGGTCGTTATAACCACCGGGACGTCCACCACGGTCGCCGCCGGGACGGCCGCCGCTGCTGCTGCGGGGTTTACCGGGGCGGTCGCGTTCCTGGGCTTCTTCCAGGCTCCAGCCTTCCAGCACGGCCTGGCGCGACAGGCGGATCTTGCCGCTGTCATCGATCCCGGTGACCATCACCGAGATCTCATCGCCCATGCTGACAACATCTTCAACCCGTTCAACACGTTCGCTGTCGAGTTGGGAGATATGTACCATACCGTCGGTGCCGGGGAGGATCTCTACAAAGGCGCCAAAATCGGCGATGCGCACGACCTTGCCGGTGTAGATATGGCCAACCTGCGGGGTCTCGGTGAGACCTTCGATGCGTTCGCGTGCGATCGCTTCGCCGCGGCCTTCGGTGGCGGAGATGAACACGGTGCCGTCATCCTGAATGTCGATCTTGGTGCCGGTTTCTTCCTGCAGGGCGCGGATGTTCTTGCCGCCGGGGCCGATGATGGCACCGATCTTATCCACGGGCACCTTGATGATGGTGATGCGCGGGGCGTGCGGCTTGAGTTCCTTACGCGGTTCGGGCAATACTTCCAGCATTTTACCCAAAATGAAATGGCGGCCTTCGTGGGCTTGTGCCAGGGCTTTGCTCATGATCTCAGGGGTAATGCCCTTGATCTTGATATCCATTTGTAAGGCAGTGATACCGGCTTCGGTGCCGGCGACTTTGAAGTCCATGTCACCCAGGTGGTCTTCAGCACCCTGGATGTCGGTGAGGATCATGAAACGGTCGCCTTCTTTGACCAATCCCATAGCCACGCCGGCTACCGGGGCCTTTATGGGTACACCTGTATCCATGAGGGCTAGGGTTGAACCGCACACCGAACCCATTGAGCTGGAACCATTGGAGGATAATACCTCCGAGACCAGACGCAGGGTGTAGGGGAAGACATCTTCAGCAGGGAGGACCGGCACCAGAGCTCTTTCTGCAAGTGCGCCGTGCCCGATCTCACGCCGGGATTGGCCGCCCATACGCTTCACCTCGCCGGTGGAGTAGGGTGGGAAATTGTAATGGTGCATGTAGCGTTTGGTATCGGTGGGGGTCAGGTTGTCCAATTCCTGGGCTTCCTTGGGCGTGCCAAGGGTCGCGAGGGTCAGCACCTGGGTTTCGCCGCGGGTGAACAGGCCGGAGCCGTGCGCACGCGGGGAGATATCGACCTCACACCAGATTGGGCGGATCTCGGTCGGCTTGCGGCCATCGGGCCGTTTGCCATCTTCGAGGATGCGGGTGCGGACGACCTTTTTGAGCACTTCTTCAAAAGCACCCTTGATCGAGGGTACAACGGTCTCATCTTCGCCGCCAAGTTCAGTAATAACTGTTTTTTGCAGTTCTTCGATGGCGGAGTAATAGGTAGCTTTATCTTTGTAATTATCGTGGATGGCCACGAGTTCTTTCTCAGCCCGGGCGGCAACTTTCTCAAGCCAGGACTCATCCAGGGGGAACAGGGGAACTTCGCGCTTGGGCTTACCAAGTTCAGCCGCCATTTGGTTTTGCAGTTCAACCAGGGGTTGAATGGCGTTATGGCCGAATGTCAAAGCTTCGACCATTACCTCTTCCGAAATCTCGTACGCTCCGGCTTCGACCATGAGGATGGCGTCGCTTGTCCCGGCAATGCGCAGATCCAGGTCGGAATCGACCATTTCGGCAAAGGTGGGGTTGGCAATGAATTTGCCGTCAATGCGGCCGACCCGTACAGCACCCACCGGGCCTGCCCAGGGGATATCGGAGATCATCAAAGCAGCCGAAGCGGCGTTGATGGCCAGAATATCCAACGGATTCTCACCATCCGCAGATAGCGAGAACATGACGATCTGCACCTCATTGCGCATCGATTGCACAAACAAAGGTCGCAGGGGGCGGTCGGTGAGGCGGGCGATAAGGATGGAATCTTCTGAGGGTCTGCCTTCGCGGCGGAAGAAAGAACCGGGGATGCGTCCGCCGGCATACATTCGTTCTTCATATTCAACGGTAAGGGGGAAGAAATCTTGTCCTTCCCGGGGTTCTTTGCCCATGGTAGCGGCTCCAAATACAATGGAGTCTCCCATGCGCACGGTTACGGAACCGCCGGCCTGTCCGGCCAGCTTTCCCGTTTCAAACGTTATATCTTTGCTACCTACAACTGCTATGTAGCTCTTTCCTTCTGGTTTCATTTAAATGGTACTCCCTAAACATAGGTTCCCACCTGGTTAGGGACTGAAGGCCGCACAGGACTTCATCCTGATCAGCATTCAATTCCCAACCGATGGGTTGCAATGGATTATTTATTAATTTTACCTCAAAAAAAGAGTAGATGGTCGTGTTGCACCATCTACTCTTATGAGGCAACTTACTTTTGCCGCAGTCCCAATCTCTCGGTAACTACCAGGAAGCGCTGGTATTCTTTCCGGCGCAGGTAGGCCAGAAGACGGCGGCGGCGGCCAACCATGGATAGCAGGCCGCGGCGGGAAGCGTGATCTTTCTTGTTGCTGCGCAAGTGCTCGGTGAGCTCTTCAATGCGTTTGGACAAAATGGCGATCTGGACTTCCGGAGAACCGGTATCGGTCTCATGGGTGTGGAAATCCTGGATCAATGCTTGCTTTTTCTCTTTCGTAATCATGACGTTTGCGTCTCCTTAAAAATGTGCATGTCTCCTTGCCGGCAGCAGCACCGCCGGTAGGACCAGTCAAGGGCAAATTATACCAGATTTTTGAGCTATTTTATGCGAATAAGGGATTGGCGCAGCTCCGCCTGCCAGGTGGGAGGGAATGACGGCAGCAAGCGGCGGATGAGACGAAGAAATGCGGGTGAGGTCGGTGGTTCCAGGCAGGTTTGGATGAATACGGAGGTTTCAACGGGCGAACGTTTTAACAGCCCTTGCAAACAAAGCGATAACTCCGAAAGGATGGGGCTGGCAGCCTGGCGGCAGGTTGGGATCAGCGCTTCATAGATCAGCGGCAGATTGTGGTACTCCTCATCGCTGATCAACGGGAGCAGACTTTGCAGCCCGATCCGCTGTTGGAGTATATCTGCATCCTTCAGCCACTGACGGGCTAAAGCCAGCCAGATTTCAGGCTGTTCTTTACGTAAGCGAGCACTGGCATCCAGAATGGAATGCGGCAGGATGATCTTTTCAATATTCGGTTTACACCACTTGATTAAACGCTGCGTTACTTCTTCAACCGGGTCCAGGGGACAAACACCCAGGAAGTAGGTCGCCATCAAGCGGATCTCGTAATATTCTTCCGACCATAATTTGTCACAGATGGCTAAGGTGGAAGCGGCATTTACCTGGGCGATTGGCAGTAGGTCAAGGCGCAATTGGCGCAGGATCAAGGCGGGTAAGTGATAATGCGGGATGATGAGGTCGTTGGGGACAGCCTGCCCGGGATGGTAAACCCGGTCGCTGTACCAATCCAGCAGGGTTTTCAGGCCGCGTAAAAACTCGGCTGGTTGGTTGAAATTCCCGGCCAGGTCGTTGATCTGAATGCGTAAGCGTGATAATTGTGCTGCTGGCATCTTTACTCATGTGTCATTGCGAGGAGGTTATCCTATTGTCATTGCGAGGAACCTCGCAGAGGCGACGTGGCAATCTCACAAGCGGTTAATTACAGTTTACTGAGATTGCTCCCCCTATGGGGGTGCTTCGCGATCGGGTTGGTACAAACAACCAACCCTCGCAATGACACATCATTCCTAATACGCCCGGGCGAAGTACACCTTCTCGTGGGCTTCCGCCCCGCAGACAACACATTTCCCGTTGCCGCCTGGCTGTTCCAGGGGGATGTTGCGGGTGGTAGCCTTGGTATCTTCCTTGACCTTGGCCTCACACTCCTTGCTGCCGCACCACCAGGCATACGCCCAGTTGTTGGCAACCGCTTCTTGTAAGGCGGCATAGTCCTTAACGTCCACCATGTGGCTGTCGCGGAAGCTGCGGGCTTTTTGCAGGAGATTGGTTTGGATGGTTTCCAACATATCCTTCACCTGAGCCGCAATATTCTCTTGGGGCACAAAGCTCTTGCCATCCCGGCCGGGTATATCCCGGCGGGCCAGGGCAACACTGCCCTTTTCCACGTCCTTGGGACCGATTTCCATGCGTAAAGGCACGCCGCGTAATTCCCAATCGTTGAACTTGAAGCCGGGGGTAACCTCAGCCCGGTCGTCTACCTTGATGCGTAACCCTTCCAACTCACCGGCGATGCGTTCCACAACGGGCATCACCAAGGCTTTTTCTTCATCACTGCGGAAGATGGGCACGATCACCACCTGGATAGGCGCCAGACGCGGCGGCATCACCAAACCCTGATCATCACCGTGGGTCATGATAATAGCGCCGATCATGCGGGTGGAAACACCCCAAGAGGTTGTCCAGCAATGTTGAAGCTGGTTGGTTTCATCAAGATATTGGATCTCGAAGGCTTTGGCGAAATTTTGGCCTAAAAAGTGGCTGGTCCCGGCTTGCAGGGCTTTGGTATCGCCCATCATTGCCTCGATGGAGTAAGAAGCCACTGCGCCGGCAAATTTCTCGGTTTCGCTCTTGCGCCCGGGCACAACCGGAAGGGCGGCTTCATTGACCGCGAAGTCGGTGTAAACATCCAGCATGCGGCGGGTCTCCGCTTCCGCTTCGGCTTGTGTGGCATGGGCGGTGTGCCCTTCCTGCCAGTAGAATTCCAGGGTGCGTAAGAACAGGCGGGTGCGCATTTCCCACCGGACCACATTGCCCCATTGGTTGATCAAAACGGGCAGGTCCCGGTACGATTTGATCCATTTGGAGTACATGTAGCCGATGATGGTCTCAGAAGTAGGGCGGACCACCAAGGGTTCTTCCAGTTTCTCTCCGCCGCCAACGGTAACTACCGCCAGTTCGGGCGAGAACCCCTCTACATGCGACTTTTCTTTTTCCAAGAAAGACATGGGGATAAGCAGTGGGAAGGCTGCGTTGACATGCCCGGTTTTCTTGAACCGGCTGTCCAAAGCAGATTGGATGTTCTCCCACAGCGCCCAGCCGTAAGGGCGCACAACCATGCAGCCACGCACGGGGGCGTAATCGGCCAGTTCGGCGCGCTGAATAAGTTGGTTATACCATTCGGAAAAATTCTCGGCTCGGGTAGGCAGTTTATCAGTACTCATGATGGATCCCATAATTGATTGATTT
>DATMYN010000304.1:0-4422 GCA_035560875.1 Longilinea sp.
CTCATAGATCGCGGCCGGCATATGCCATGTCCAGGCGTTGTTCGGATTTGAAAGGGGGGTAATGATCTTTACAGACTGTGCTCGGACTGGAATCGGGTCGATGGCCGCCGCAAAATCACCAAGTTTTAAACTGACCTTACCTTGAGAAATGGTTGGTGTTACTGGGTTTTGCCGCTCAGATAGAGGTTGAGAATTTTCTACCTGTGATGGAGCAATTTCGGTTGGCTGGGGTTTCTCTTTCGGTTCAATAACGCTCGGTACAAGAGGTTTTATGCGGATGACAGGTCGGAATGCACACGTCGACATAACGAAAATTCGGGCAGAAACAGTTAGATACGCTTCGGATTCCGGAATGTGCGGATTTTCGGGGCGGTATAAGGCTTTCCCTTTAGCGAGATGGGTGTTGGGATCCAATTGTTTTCCAAACCATTCGATTGCTCCGCCCGGTTTTTGGTAAGGATCTTTTACGACTTTGCCAACCCGCCCTTGGTAACCTTCAAAATTGGGTTGATCTTTAACCCATTGTAAATAGGTCAGCATATCTGAAACGCCATAGGGGCTGTCGGTGACAGGGGAATGAGACCCGATCATGGGCATCTCAATACAGTATTTTCCATCCTCGCTATGAAGATAATCACTTTCGTCCAGCTCGTAGGCTGCATTGAGTACATTTCCCCAGGGGAACAACCGTCCATCCGTTCCTCTGGCTGCCTTTTCCCATTCGGCCTCCGTGGGTAAATCAAAAGAATAACCGGTCAGCCGGCTAAGCCACCCATTCATTTTTACAGAATCATCCCAGGTTATTTTTTCAATCCGGTTACCGTTATTCGTGTCCTTGCGTGCATCTTCCACCCATTTATAATACCTTGCGTGTTGAGGATCCCGAAATGGGATGAACGCCTCACCCTGTGACGGTTTACTGCCGGTTCTTTGCATAAAAAGGGCGGATTGCTGCCAAGTGATCGGATATTTTGAAATGTAGAAATCCGAGACATAAACCGTATGCTGCGGGTATTCATCCGTGGTCCCGCAAGGACCACAACCATTAACATTATGATCGACAACATTGGGGTCAGCTCCCATCAAGAATTCTCCCCCAGGAATAAGGATCATTTCCAACGGGAGCGGATCGCTGATAATGATGCGGTTCGGTAAACTGCTGGTTTTTTCGTTTTGATTTAGGTCAACCAGAAGGGAGGCGTGACAATAAGGGCATTCCACTGCCTGGGTGCTGGCTTTAAGTGGGGCGCCGCATTTGGGACAATCCAAGCTTAGTACACGCGGTGTTGGCAAAGTAACCTCGTTTGGAGTAAGACCGGAGCAGATTGGTTATGTTATTTTGTTTTCTTAATAACGGTTCCTAATTAATAGCAATACTCCCCGGATTTGTCAATCCAACAATGTCAAGTTATCCAGTAAATTGTTGACTTATCGATCCATCCCATTGGTTATCAGGGTAGTAATAATCTCAACGCCATGGTTGTATAACAAGGAAAGGTGCCCTTCTTCTGGAAGGAAAGATGCCCGGCAGCACTTCAAGGTATCAGCAACGGCTTTCCCCATAACCAGGGGGACATTACGGTCTTGACCGCCGTGCCATAAAAAGATGGCAGGAAAATCGATATCTTTCAGATTAAAACCCCAGGCTGAGGTCATTAATAACTCTTCATTGACCCAACCAGTCACTCGTCGGGTAATAGCATCTTTGGTGATGGCCAGGATACCGGCCGCATATCGTTCATCCTGCAGTGTTTTCTGGTCCGGTGCAGGCATTTGCGCCCAAATTTTGCGAAGCTCCCGCTCAAGTTTGGATGGGTTTCGCTGCAGGGATGAAAAGGCGAACGTAAGCAGGATTTTGGCGACCAGCGGAAAACGCTGCGCCAGGTTGAACTTCTTGCGGTTATTCTCATGCATTCCGGCTGAACCGATATCTACCGGGCCAACCCCGGAGACAATCCCGACGGCGGTTAAGCGCTGCGGGATCTGATGCGCACAAGCCAGAGCAAATGGACCTCCGCCGGAATAGCCAAGGATGGCAAATTTCTTCAACTCCAAATGATCCGCTAATTCGATCAGATCTTCGGGAATATCGGTGATGTGATAGGTTTTTTTGGAGGATGAGCGCCCATATCCGGGTCGGTCGAACCCGATGAAACACACATCCTCCCGGCTGAGTAGCTCCGCCATTAAGGCGGCTTCACGACGTGATCCGGGGATGCCGTGGAAATCGATGATGGGGAAACCGGCGGGATCACCATAGACGCCATACCCCAGCCTCCGTCCATCAGGCAATATCAAAATATCTTCCCTTACCGGAAAATTCTTCACGCAACGTTCTCGTTTTCGGGTTGGACAGATTCGCGCATCTCTCCTTTTTTCACACCCAGCAGGGTCAGGAAAGCCAACAGTGAGACCACAGTTTGGGTGATAAAGATCATGCCGTAATCGTAACCGGCTGCCTCGATCAGTACGCCGGTCAGTGCAGGACCGATGGACATACCGGCCATATTGGCCATACCCGTCAATGCGGTCATCGTACCGATGGTCTTGTCATCCGGAGCCGAATCGATGAGGGTGACAAAACTGTTGACAAACCACAAGGCGTAGAAGGCTGCCGTCAGCACCATCAACGGGATGAACAAAACCGGTGAGGAAAGGAGGAAAACCAATAAGGCTGAAACCGCCCAGCCGACCGTACCGATCATCATGGTGCGCTTGCGGCCGATCTTGTTGGCCAGCAGAGCAGCAGGGAAAGCAAATACCATCACCGTGCCGCCAGCGATCAGGAAGGGCAGCCCAGCGCCAGCCTCATCCGCCCCTAACGCGGTCATGTTATAGGAACTTAAGAAAGCCTGGATCAGAGAGAACCCAAACATACCCAGGAAGATATTCAAAGTCATGAAGAGAATGCTGCGTTTGTTTTCCTTGGGGAAGCTCTTAACCACCGAGATCGTACGCTTCAGCCCGGTCTCATTTTGCTCATTGCCAAGCTCATCCGCGGCAGTTATCTCATTTCCTTTGCGTTCTTTGATCGTGAAGACGCCTAAGACCACTAATCCGATGGAAACAATAAAACACAGCACGAAGGGTAAAACAATGTTGATATCGTAAAGAATGCTGCCTAATATCCCTAATCCGATCGAAAGCAGGGTTGCTAAAATGATACCGAGAGAGCGGGCTTTGGTGCGGTCTTTGGAAGGTGCCAAGTCGTACAAGAGGGCATCGATAGGAGTACGCACCACAGCCAGTGGGACCAAAATCAAGAATAGCATCACCAGGAAAGGGATGAATAAAGGCAACAGCAAACCAAGCTGGCCGCTGGTCTCAGTAGAGATCCCATTGTAAATAAAGGGAACTACAACTAAAGCAATGGCTGCCAGGGGAACGGTAGCCACCACAAATGGCATGCGCCGTCCAAAACGGCCGCGGTAACCGTCGCTCCAGGCGCCAATAATGGGCGCCAGGATAAAGGCAGCAATATTATCCAGTACCAGAATGATCCCAACCATTTTGGGGGTCAATCCAAAACCAAGCACATCGGCGACAAAATTCGGGTTACCACCCTGCAGATACAGCGGTATGTAGGTATTGTACAAATACCACATAAAACCATCAACCGCACCGGCACCAATCAACAGCACCAGAACTATCTGCCACCAATTCGTCTTTTGTTTATCCATATTCATTACTCCTGTAATTATGAGAAGCGCACCGAAGATCGTTATTCTTTTCGATAGAATCAGAAAACTCTGTTTACACCAATCCGATCGAATGGATTAAACGATCAACTTCGACTTGCAGGAAATCCTCAGTTGCCTTTCCCAAGATCAAGGCATAGCGTTGGTAAATATCCAACGAGGTCATACCGTGCAAGAAACTCCACGAGACCAAAGACAGATAGGTAACTTTGGGGGAGTACAGAGTACCCGGATGGTGGATGGTTTCAAGCTGGACTTTTAGATTTATCGGCAGTGAGGCTGGTTCAAAGGGAAAGGTCAACTTTCCAGCTTTATCCGCTGAATCGATAAGGTCCAAGATAAGAAGAAAGCTGCGATCAGCTGCCTGGCCGGCTTCAGCTTCGATCTCATGATTGGGGATAGGCGAGCCGAACATGAGCAGGTACTGCTGCGGATGGGCTTTTGCCCATTCAAAGTATGCCAAGCTGACGGCGCGGAAACGCACCGTATAGTTATCGGTGGAAATCCCGCCTTGTGAATCCGCTAATGCCTGAGTCAAGGAGGTATAGGCATCAGCGATCAATGCTGTGATCAACTCCGCCCGCCCGGGATAGTAACGGTACAAAGCGGGTGTGGTCAAGCCCATCGCACGGGCAATAGCGCCGAGTGACAGTGCGGCAGAACCAAGCTCAGTAATCTGATTCAAGGCGATTGCTTTTATTTGGTCACGGACGCTGTCATGGGT
>DATMYN010000305.1:0-4423 GCA_035560875.1 Longilinea sp.
ATTCTGACTTGGGATCACCAAATAGGGAACGTTTTTTTCCACCCGGTTCATCAATAATGCCAGGAGTCCGGCAGCCAGGTACTTCCCTGCACATTGTAGCTCGAGGTGGGGAGCCACGCTTGGATTCAAGAATGTAAAAACAATCATAACCATACCAGCAGCACCCAAACTGATCGCAGAGCCCAAACCTGCTTTTTGCAGAGCCAGGGATGAACTCCGATATTCATGGATGGTTTGGTCCCGCCAAGATGGTAGATAAGTAAAGAAAGCGATGAGGATCCAAAACAGAAACGGAAGGCAGACCACCTGGGTCAACACTACATACCAGGTGGTATTGCTGGCGAGAGGTTCGCTTGCACTGGAACCGAATAAATACACAATGAGTATGAACAAGAGCACATACAATCCACGCAGCAGGATGCGCCGATTGGTTTTCAGATCTTGCCTGTATGAATTACCGGTGTAGATCCTATGGATCCGATAACCCTTCCCATTTAGGTTGGGAATAGTGACCTCAGAATAACCTTCGAAATACCGGTGGTATGCCTTACTATGCGGTAGAGAACTTTTACCTGGTATCCCTTCGTTCTGAAGGCTCTTGTGTATTTGATCTCTAATACCCAATCTTCATGCTCCTTCTAGTAGATTAATTTATTTCATGAACCCGGCGGCAAGCCACATAATGGTTTTCAGAAACCATTTCGAGCATTTGGGGTTCCTCGCTGCATCCGCCTTTAGCGTATGGGCAACGTTGATAAAACCGGCAACCGGGTTTGGGGTTGATCGGCGAGGTTAGTTCACCCTTCAGCGGGATAGGAAGCATGGGCTGGGTAATATCCAGGGAAGGAATTGCCGAAAGGAGAGCCTTGGTGTAGGGATGCAGGCTATTGGTAAATAGTTCCTTTGAAGGACACAACTCAACCACTTCACCCAGATACATCACACAAATGGTATTGGAAATATGCCGAACTACGGAAAGATCATGGGTCACAAACATATACGTAACCCCAATCCGATCCTGTAAATCCATGAGCAGGTTTAATACCTGCGCCTGGATTGAAACATCGAGCGATGAAACTGGTTCATCACATACGATGAATTCAGGATCCAGGGCCAAGGCCCGGGCAATGCCAACCCGCTGACGGCGTCCGCCATCCAATTCATGCGGATATGATTGGCGAAGGCGCATATCAATCCCCACCAAATCCATCAGATTGCGCGCTTTTTCATTTAGCTGCGATCTGGAATAATCTCCGGAGTTCCTCAACGGTTCCTGGATCATATCTTCAATGCGTAAGCGTGGATTTAACGAGGAGTACGGGTCTTGGAAAACGATCTGTACCTTCTTGCGAACGGCATTTAGCTTCTTTCCCTTAACAAAGGTAATATCCTCACCATTCAATAAGATATGTCCATCGGTCGCATCCTGCAGGCGGATCATGGTTCTTCCCAGAGTTGATTTCCCGCAGCCCGATTCACCGACGACACCTAATGTTTTCCCTTTTTCAATTGTAAAGGAAACATTATCCACTGCATGGAGTACACCTGCAGGGACATTAAAATATTTGCTCAGATTCTTAACCTCTATAAGTGGCGGCATAGGTTCACCCTTTTTTCTGGATGTTACAACATCGGCAGAAATGGCCTGATGAAATTTCAATCAATGGGATCTCATCATTCCTGCATTTTTCGATCACAAATGGACATCTGGGATGGAATGCGCATCCTTGAGGCAAGTCGGTGGGATCAGGCATGCTGCCGGCAATCGGTTTCAGGCGCAGCGAATTTTTGCTAAAACTAGGAAGGGAAGCGAATAAACCTTGTGTGTACGGATGGGCGAAATCGACAAAGATATCCTTTTTACTGCCATACTCGATGATCTTGCCGGCATAAATAACACCAACCCGATCACAGGTTTGGGCTACAACACCCAGGTTATGGGTGATCAGGATCATCGAAGCACCATACTTGATTTTTAACTTGTTGATCAGATCAAGTACCTGCGCCTGGATAGTAACATCCAGGGCAGTGGTGGGCTCATCCGCCAATAGAAGTTCGGGTTCGCAAGCCAAAGCCATGGCAATCACTACACGCTGCTTCATACCACCAGAAAATTCAAATGGGTATTCATTGAAACGTTCAGCATGGATGCCAACCATCTCTAATAATTCTTTGGCTTTGTGCACTGCCTCAACATCACTAAAATCGTTATGCAGCTTAAGACCTTCAACGATCTGGCCGCCAATCGTCATCAAGGGGTTTAAGGCAGTCATGGGGTCTTGAAAGATCATAGCTACTTTGCCGCCCCGGATCCTCAACATTTCTTTTTCAGGATAGGTCATTAGATCTTTCCCATCCAAGAAGATCTCCCCGCCAAGCACTTTTGCTGGAGGGTTTGGTAAAACCCGCAAGATTGATTTGGCGATCGTGGTTTTTCCTGCGCCGGTCTCGCCAACCAGACCCAAGGTCTCTCCTTTTTTCATATCAAAAGAAATCCCGTTGACTGCGTGAACAATCTTCTTCCCTGATGTATAGATGACCTCAAGGTTTCGAACTGAGAGAAATGGTCCTTTTTCAGAGTGCGTCATAGTGTATCTACTCCTCTCAACTTCTCAACTTCGGATCAAGTGCATCGCGCAAACCATCACCCATTAAGTTAATCGCGAAGACGGTAATGGCGATGACTATTCCTGGGAACATGATCAAGTATGGATAGGAAAGGATATGAGCACGCCCGTCTGCCAGGATTGCTCCCCATTCGGGTGTGGGTGGCTGGACACCAAGACCGATGTAACTCAACGCAGCCGCCATTGTGATCGTCATTCCAATTCCCATTGTCATCATAACCAGGATCGGGGAGACCACATTCGGTAGAAGGTGCCGGAACATGATGCTAAATTTTGTGCAGTTGATCGCTTCAGCGGCTTCCAGATACTCTTTCGTCCGTTCCTTTAAGATCTGGCCGCGGATCAAGCGAGCGCCTTCAGGCACCGCACCGACCGCCAGCGCAAGGACTGTATTAAGAAATCCTGCCCCCAAAGCAGCCGAGATCAAAATGCACAACAGGATCCCGGGAAGCGAGGACCAGATGTCCAGGATCCGCATGATCACCGTCTCTGTCTTTCCGCCAAAATACCCGGCGATACTGCCAATCACAATCCCTGCAATGGCTCCAAAAAAGGAAGCGGAGAGCCCAAGAGCTAAGGAGTAACGACCACCGTATAATAAACGGCTCAAAAGATCCCGCCCCAAACCATCGGTACCTAATACGTGGGTTGTGCTGGGGGGTGAGTACATATTCTCAAGGTCCATATCATTTGATCCATACGGAGCGATCAACGGAGCAAATATGCAGGCTAGAACGATAAGGACAAAGAGGATCGTCCCAACTTTTGCCCCAGGACCCTTTACCATGCGTTCCAACGTCTCAAGAAGAAGAGACGTCTTTTCGATTTTTTCCGGTTTTGAGCCGGTGCTGGTTGATTTCGTTGTGATCATCTCGTTACTCTATCTTTTGTTTGAAAATTGAGCTTTGATGCGTGGATCGATGAAAGCGTAGACAAGATCAACGATTAACATAACAACCGCTGTAAATAATGCAAAGAAGAGAACTGAACCTCGGATAGCCGGATGATCTCGCGCACCGATCGCACTCAACATATACAAACCAACCCCCGGGATAGAAAAAATGCTTTCGATGATGGCGGATCCGGCAACAATGCGAGAAAAACCTACCCCGACAATTGTTACAACCGGCATCAATGCATTTGGCAGCATGTGTTTACGCACGACCACATTTTCTGTCTGTCCCTTGGAACGAGCGGTTGTTACAAAATCTTCTCGGAAAACTTCCAAAATACTGGATCGTGTTTGGCGGGCATTAACCGCAATCCCAGCCAATGCTGCACATATGATCGGCATGATGTAATATTCAGGACCACCAATTCCATAAGCAGGCAGCCAGCCAAGCTCCAGTGAGAAAAGGACGATCATCATCAGCGCCACCCAAAAATCGGGGGCTGATATAAACACCATGGCAATAGCCATAGTCACTGAATCTTGCCATTTGCCTTCATGGGTCCCGGCAAAAATTCCCAGTGATAAACCAAATATCAGGTTGAGCACCATGGCGGATAAACCAATGAGCGCCGTGCGAGGCAAACGGTCGGCTAATTCCTCAAAAACAGGAACACCAAAAACCCAAGAGTCACCAAAATCGAACAGGATAAAACTATGATAAAAAAAATCGCCTAACTGGACCAGATAAGGACGATCCAAGCCCAATTGGTGGGTTAATTCCGCCACCTCCGCAGGTCTTGAGGATCCTCCCAGCATGGTTTGGGCGGGATTTCCTGGAGTGAAATATAAAATCGTGAAAATAATAAAGGCTGTGCCAAATACGATCACGATCATCCATAGAAGC
>DATMYN010000306.1:0-3575 GCA_035560875.1 Longilinea sp.
AACCACACCAGAACCACCCGGCCCTGTTCCCCCTGCCGAAACACCTTCCGTAAATACACCCCCGCGGCCCGCGGTTCAGCGGCCGGTCATGGCAGCCCCCATTGGCAACCAGCCGCGTCCAAAACCAAAGATCACCGTAGCTCCCCGCCAACCCGGCGATGACCTGCGCGAAGGCATCCTCAGCACAATGCGCTGGTACCGAAGGGCTACTGCCCCCATCCGCGATCTGTGGGTGCGGCTTTTCCCCAATGGGATACCCCAGCTCCCGGTGGTAAACCCCGGTTTCATGTTGTTTTCAGCCATTGCCATCCCGGTCATCGTGGTAGCCATTGCCACAACCGTGTATTTCAACAGCGGGCGCTCCGAGCAGCACCAACTCAACCTGGCTCAAGCCAACCAGGTAGCCATGCAGGCTCAAGCAGCCACTGATTCTGCCCAGCAGCGCGCTTTGTGGGAACAAGCCCTGCAGTGGCTTGACCGGGCTGACAGCTACGGGGTAAGTGAAGAAGCCAACGATCTGCGCAATGTGGCTCAGGCCTCCCTGGATTCCTTGAACGGGGTGTCGCAATTATCCGTCCATCTTGCTTTGCCTTCCGACCTGCCGGATGATATCAACATCATCGGTCTGGCAGCCGGACGTACCCAAGACATTTTCTTTTTAGATTCCAATGACGGGGTGATCTATCATCTCACCCGCCGCGATCAACTTACCTATGAAGTGGATAACAGCTTTACTTGTATGCCGGGCGTATATGGCGTCACCAGTCTCGGGCCGATCATCGATATGGTCAGCCTGCCTCCCAATAACATTACCCTAACTTCTGCCACACAACCCGGTATGACCATTAACGATGCCGTGGTAATGGGTATTGACGGTAACGGCAGCGTCATCTACTGCGCTCCCAATGCCTATCCGATCGTATCCGCCTTGGTGCCGAGCAGCATCGGCTGGAATACTGTGGTCGGCATGGCACTCGATGAACGCAATCTGTATGTATTGGACAGCGGTTCAAACCGGGTCTGGCGTTTTCAATCCGGTACCACCGCGTTTAACTTCCCCGATCAAGGTACGGAAGTGTTTGGGGATTCAGCCCCAAGTGAATTGACGACGGTCACAGATATCGCCGCCGTAGACGGTGTGGTTTACCTGCTGCGTCAAAACAGCACCATGATCCGCTGCCCGTATGATGCCGAAGGCCGCACCTATGAAGGGTCCGACACGACCGTGATTGTGGTAACCACGGTGTGCGAAGACCCGGCAGCCTACCAGGACATGCGCACCGGTTCAGCCACTGCCTTCCCCCTGGATGGGATCCAATTTGTGCAGGGGAATGTCATCAGTTATCCCAGCCTGTCCTTGTATTTGTTGGATGCAAATATGCCGGCTCTTTACCAGTTCGGCGTACAATTGAACCTTTTCCGCATCCTGCGCATTGAATTCGATAACGATTATCCCCAACCGGATGCGCCCGTGGCCGCCTTTATGATCACCTACAGCCAGGAAGCCTTCATCGCAGCCGGCAGCCGTATCTATTTTGCCAGTCTGCCATAATGGGCCAACCATCTTCACGACCTATTGAGATCGATATCGATACGAGCCGCATCGGTGCCGGTATATTGGCATTGACCGGCAGCGGCGAATATTTAAAAGATATGGAAACGGTTGACCGTTACTTGATCTCGCACTTATCGACCCCGGTTAAAGTGGTGTGCCTTCCCACCGGGGCGGGCACCGAAGGTGCTGACCGGATCGCTTATTGGGCTGAGCTAGGTGAAAGTCACTTTCAGGCTTTTGGGGTTGAAGCCCAATCCCTGAGGGTGATCGACCGGTCATCCGCCATGGATAGTGATATGGCAACCATTATCTCTGAAGCTAATTTTGTTTATCTCTCCGGGGGAAAACCCTGGTATTTGTATTCCACCTTAGTGGATTCGCCGGTATGGCAGGCAATTGTTGATGTTTTGCAGAACGGTGGGGTTGTGGCCGGATGCAGCGCAGGCGCCATGATCTTCGGAAAGGGTATCCCCGGTAAGGGCATGTTTGGTCCCCGCACGTCTGGGTTTGGCTTTTTACCGCATAGTATGATCCTCCCGCATTACGACGAGATACCCAAAGCGCTGCGCCGTACCTTTCGTTTGATAGCCGGTAACCTGGATGTGGTTGGGATCGAAGGGTATACCGGCTTGATCTGCACCCGCAATGGCTGCCAGGTTGTAGGTAAAGGCGAAGTTGAAGTGATCCGCGCTGGGGTATAATGACCCCCGCCATGAAAGCCCCATCTACATCTCCCTACCCCTTACCCGGCCAGAAGATTGCCATTATTGGCACCACCGGCAGCGGAAAAACCACCCTGGGCGATCAAATAAGTCAAATATTGGCCATCCCGCACATTGAGCTGGATGCCTTATTTTGGCAGCCGGGTTGGGTGGAGCGTGACCGCCAGGATTTTCACCGTGTAACCGCCCAAGCGTTAAATATCCCCGCCTGGGTCGTGGATGGCAATTACCGGTCGGTGCGCGACCTTACCTGGGGGCAAGCCGATACCCTGATCTGGCTGGATTATCCCTTTCTCTTTGTATTTTGGCGGTTGCTCCTGCGTACCTTGCAGCGCTCTATTACCAAAGAGGAATTGTGGAATGGCAATGTTGAGACTTTCGATACCGCCCTGTTCAGCCGCGATTCCATCATGATCTGGTTGTGCAAATCTTATGCTCGCCACCGCCGCGAGTATCCCCAGTTGATAAAAGAACCTCAATTCGCCCACCTACAAGTGATCCATTTTCACCGGCAAAAAGACAAGGATGCCTGGCTGGAAAGAGTGAGACTATCCTGCCATCAAAATTAACCCGCACAAACTCGTAGGGCGGGCGAAAGCCCACCCCCTCCTGCCTCCCCCAGATGCACATGTGGAGCATAAATTTGCCCTAAACTAAAAATGTGCATCTGGGGGAGATGTCCGCAGGACAGAGGGGGCTTGTAATCGCCAGCCTGCCATTTTGAGCCTCAATGGCATAAACACAACTAGCAAACTCTAAAAAACCAAGACGGCGGGATAAATCCCGCCCTACAAGACTCCCCTTCCCGGTTACGGGAAGGGTCGCGGTTTTTGCATCCCTGCGGTGACTGCATCCTTGAACGGGTTATGTGAAAGGACAAAGCAAAGCGAGCGGGAGTCGGGGGTTAGGTATTGTAAATAATCGGCGGGCTTTCGCACACACACTCCTCTCCCCGCGCTCACGCGTAGGGCAGGCTTCAGCCTGCCATTGAAGATTTTCCCAAGACAATCTTTTTTTACCACCGTGTGGTCGGCGGGCTTCCACCCGCCCTACGAAAATCATGCACATCCACACATCTCCGTAGGGTAGGTAAATGCCTGCCCCCTCCTGCCTCCCCCAGATGCACATGTGGAGCATAAATTTACCCTAAACTAAAAATGTGCATCTGGGGGAGATGTCCGCAGGACAGAGGGGGCTTGTAATCGCTAGTCTCTTGCCCACCCCACCTTTTTTACTCCGGATGTATACTGTGGATATGTGTCTTTCCTTTGGAGGCAACCCATGACACCAGACCAACC
>DATMYN010000307.1:0-4435 GCA_035560875.1 Longilinea sp.
CCTTCGCCCTTGGCAGCTTCCTGGCGGCCGGCCTCAAATTGAGGTTTTATCAAGGCCAACACCCGACCGCTCTTATCCCCAAACCAGGTGCGGATCACCGGCAATAGAGTGTGTAAGGAAATGAAGGAAGCATCGATGGTGACAAAATCGACCTGTTCGGGAAATCCGGTTACGAAGCGTGCATTGGTGCGTTCCATTACGATGATCCGCTCATCCGAACGAAGTTTCCAATGCAATATACCGTACCCAACATCCACCGCATATACTTTTATTGCCCCATGTTGCAGCATACAATCCGAAAACCCACCTGTTGAGGAGCCCACATCGACACATACGTTCCCCGCTAGGTCTGTCAAACCAAATACATGCAGAGCAGCCTCGAGTTTATCTCCCCCACGGGACACATATTTAGCCGCACTTTCAATCTCGATATCGGCTTCAGGCATGATCTGTAAGGATGATTTCGCGGCTACCTGACCATTCACCCGGACCTGACCAGCCATCACCAGTCGTTGTGCTAACGACCGGCTTTCCACCAGTCCCCGCTCTACCATGATATGGTCAAGACGTTCTTTTTTCATCTGTACATTGTACCGTTATTCTGCCTTGTTGTGATATAGTATGCGTATGTTAAAAGCCATCCTTAAAACCATGCGTCCAACCCAATGGACAAAGAATGTATTTCTTTTGGCAGCTCTGGTTTTTGACCGCCAGATTACTATATTTGATTCACTTGCCCGCACGTTGGCCGGTTTTTTCCTGTTCTGTTTGCTTTCCAGCGCAATTTATGTTTTTAATGACCTGATCGATGCCCCATCCGATCGTAACCATCCCAAAAAACGCTATCGCCCGATCGCTTCCGGACAGTTATCCGAGCGTGCGGCCATTATTACCTTGCTCCTCTTACTGGCAATCATCCTGCCGTTGGCTTCCCTGCTCTCTTGGGGATTCTTCGCCATCTGTGTGACCTACCTCTTGCTCAATATCGCCTATTCACGTTGGCTCAAACATGTGGCCATTTTGGATGTATTCATCATAGCCAGTGGCTTTGTTTTACGGGTTGCCGCAGGGGTAACCTTGATCCACGTTGAACGATTTTCTCCCTGGTTATTTGTCATCACTACTTTATTTGCATTGTATATTGGCTTTGGTAAACGCCGGTCAGAGTTGGTGTTATTAGCCGGGGATGCCAACCTTCACCGGCGAGTATTGGAAGGCTATACGATCCCATTTCTGGACCAATTATTATCCATCCTTTCCGCCACAACCATTATGGCGTACAGTTTATATACATTTTCTGCCCCTAACCTGCCAAACAATGACGTCATGATGCTGACCATCCCCTTCGTGATGTATGGTATTTTCCGCTACCTGTACTTGATCCATGTAAAGAATGCGGGCGGAGCACCGGAAGACCTGGTACTTACCGACCGTCCACTACAGATCGTGGTAGTGCTGTGGGGTGTCGCTGTCCTCTTAATTTTTTATATCTTCTAAAATGCCAGCGATCAGTGCTACTGCACATGGAAAGATCATTTTATTGGGGGACCATGCCGTGGTTTATGGCCGTCCGGCAATAGCCATCCCGGTCGATAATGTCAGCGTACACGCTTATGTCTTCGCCAACCCGGTCGGTAAACCCGGTGAGGTGAAAATTGAAGCAGACGCCATTCACCTTTCAGCTTTTCTAAATGATCTGCCCGCCGATCAACCCATCGTGCTTACCTTGAAACTGATCCAACAATCCCTTGGGCTGCCTCATCTGCCAGCTTGTACGCTAAAGATCAGTTCGAGCATTCCGGTGGCTTCCGGGCTTGGTTCCGGTGCGGCGGTTTCAGTCGCTGTCATCCGGGCGGTAACAAATTTTCTTGGGCATACGCTGGATAATGAGGCAGTATCCAAATTAGCCTATGAGATCGAAAAGCGCCACCACGGCACTCCCTCGGGGATCGATAACACCGTCATTACCTATAATAAACCGATCCTATACCAACGCCAGGCAGGGTTCAGCGACCTTCACATCCCGGTGCCCTTTACCCTTGTCATTGCCGATACGGGTATCTCAGCCCCGACCGCTGCAGTGGTGAGCGATGTCCGCCAGGCATGGCAAAATGACCCTCAGGCTTATGAGCGATTATTTGATCAAATTAGCGCATTGGTTTTTAAAGCCCGTAATTTCATTGAAGCCGGGACACCCGATCAGATCGGCCCCCTTTTAACCGAGAACCACTTGTTATTGAAGGAATTATCCGTATCCAACGATATTCTGGACCGCCTTGTCGATACAGCGTTGCAGGCTGGCGCCTTGGGCGCTAAACTGAGCGGCGGAGGCCGCGGTGGAAATATGATCGCCTTGGCTACCCCAGAACAAGCAAAAAATATCGCCAATCAGTTATTATTTTCCGGGGCAGTCAATACCTTCATCACAACCGTCGGACCATTCTAAGGAGATTTCGCCATGTTGCTATTCGTAAAATTAGGCGGGTCCCTGATCACGGATAAATCTCGATCCCACACCTTTCAAAAAGAGACCATGCAGCGCCTGGCGGCAGAGATCCAAACCGCCCGCAAACAGCTCCCAGAGCTCCGGCTTGTATTGGGTCATGGTTCCGGTTCTTTTGGCCATATACCGGCAGCCAAATACCATACCCGTGATGGCGTTCACACTCAGCAGGAATGGGCTGGCTTTTTGGAGGTCTGGCGGGAAGCCCGCAGCCTAAACGATCTGGTGATGGAATCCCTTCACGCTGTTAATATTCCGGCTATCCCTTTCAGCCCGGTTGCATCCGTTATAAGCGTCAACCATCAAATCCAAAAATGGGATATAGATCCCATCCAACAGGCACTTCAGAACGGGCTTGTACCCGTTGTTTATGGAGATGTGATTTTTGATGGAAGTACGGGTGGGACGATCTTTTCCACCGAAGAGCTTTTTGAATATCTGGCACTGTCATTGAAGCCATCCCGCATTCTCCTGGCAGGGATTGAAAAGGGCATCTATAAGGATTTCCCGGATACATCCGAAATCATCCCTGAAATTCGGGTCGACCAATTTGAAGAGTTCAAAAAACACCTCTCCGGCTCGGTAAATACGGATGTTACCGGGGGAATGTTGGAAAAAGCTGCCAAAATGTTAGACTTGATCAAGAAAATATCCCCACTAGAGGTTATAATTTTTTCAGGGGCAGAACCGGGCATCCTCCAGCAGGCACTGCTTGGCGCCAACCCCGGTACTCGACTTCTTATGTAATCATTCGCTTGGAGATTGAAAATGATCTTTACGAGAGAACTCCTAGAAAAAACTGAACAGAAAACCCTCGCGCCGTATGGGATCCACAGCAAGGACTCCAAAGGGCGCGCTGTCCCTGAGGATGAACCCGAATATCGGACGTGTTTTCAAAGAGACCGTGACCGCATTTTACATACCACCGCTTTCCGGCGGCTGGAATACAAGACCCAGGTATTCATTAATTATGAGGGCGATTATTACCGTACCCGTCTGACGCACACCTTGGAAGTCACCCAAATCGGTCGCACCATTGCACGCGCATTGGGCGCCAATGAAGATCTGGTTGAAGCCATTTGCCTGGCGCACGATCTGGGTCACCCGCCTTTTGGTCACTCCGGTGAGGTTACCCTGGCCCGCTTGATGCGCGAGTATGGTGGTTTTGATCACAACAAGAATTCGCTGCGCATCGTCACCAAGTTGGAACACCGCTTTCCGGATTTTGAGGGGTTGAACCTGACCTGGGAAGTATTGGAAGGGATTGTTAAACACGAAACTGAATATGATACTGCCGATGCATCCGCCTTCAACCCGGAATTGCGCGGTCATCTTGAAGCGCAAATAACCAATGTGGCGGATGAATTAGCCTACACAGCCCATGATCTGGATGATGGCTTGCGTTCTGGCTTGATCACTCCCGATATGCTCACCGGCCTCGAACTGTGGGAAATCGTCCTCGACAGCCTCTCCTGGCAGCCGGGTGTTTTGGATGATCTCATGCGGCACCGCATCATCCGCCGTTTGATCGGCATTTTGGTTACCGACCAGGTGCATGCCACTGAAGAACGTCTGCGAAAAGCCGGGGTCAATAGTGTATCTTCGTTACAAAGCCTGCCTTATAATGTGATCGGTTACAGCACTGAAATGATGCCGCGTAACCGGGCATTGAAGGATTTCCTATATAATAACCTGTACCGCCATTACCGGGTAATGCGCATGCAAGTGAAAGCGGAACGGATCCTGACCGACCTGTTTCAAGCGTATAAATCTGAGCCACACATCCTGCCAACCCACATGCAAACCCTGATCCCCGAAAGAGGTCTTGAACAAACGATTTGCGATTACATTTCCGGGATGACGGATCGCTTTGCGATCGATGAACATACCCGGTTGTTCGATCCGAACGCTTTACCTTAGATATTTTAAAGG
>DATMYN010000308.1:0-4311 GCA_035560875.1 Longilinea sp.
AATTACTCCCGTATTATGTTTATATTGTTCTTTCGTGCGGTTGATGTATAGAAAAAGAGGAGCGTTTAAGCTCCTCTTTTTTGAAAGACCAAAGACCGACGAATTACTAGACGACGTAACAAGCTACCATGTGACCGGCGCCCTTATCCAACAGTTCGGGATGATCGGATGTTTCGCAGATCGAAGCAGCCAGGGGGCAGCGCTCAAAGAAGCGGCAGCGCGGCTTGGGATCGACCGGCTTGCTGATAGAACCCTTGATATTGGGTTCTTCGCGTTTGATAGCCGGATCGGGGACAGGTACGGCGGAAATGAGCGCCCGGGTGTAGGGATGGGTCGGGTGCTGCAATATCTCTTCGGTCGGTCCGTACTCAACCATTTTACCCATGTACATCACGGCCAGTTCCTGGCTTGTGTAACGGGCAACGGCCAGGTCATGGGTAATGTACAGGTAGCTCACGTTCAATTGGCTGGCCAGGTCCATCATCAAATTCATAACACCGGTGCGGATGGAAACATCCAACATGGAGGTGGGTTCATCGGCAACCACAAAATCGGGATTGACAACCAGAGCACGCGCGATGGCAACACGCTGGCGTTGACCACCCGAAAGTTCATGCGGGTAGCGGAAAATGAAGCTGCTGGCAGGGGCAAGGCCTACTTTTTCCAACAATTGGGCCACGCGTTCCTCGCGCTCCGGTAAGGTGCCGATACCCTGCACAACCAACGGTTCGGCTACTGCATCGAAAATGGTCATGCGGGGATTTAATGACTCGTATGGATCCTGGAAGATCATTTGCACTCTCTGGCGGAAGGTTTTCAATTGCTTTCCCTTCAGCGAGGCCAGATCGGTCATGTTTTGATCTTTATCCGATAGATAAATATGTCCGCTGGTTGGGTCGAGTAACCGCACCAGCAATTTACCGGTGGTGGTTTTTCCGCACCCAGATTCTCCTACCAACCCCAGGGAATGCCCCGTTTGGATCGTGAAAGAGACATCATCGACAGCGTGTACATAGCTCTTCGCTTTGGAAAAGAACGACCCACCAATGGGGAAAAATTCTTTAAGGTGCTCTACCTTTACAAGGGGAGTCTGCTCTGCCATTATGCCACCTCCACGGGATTCCAACAGGCTACGTAATGCCCACCACCAACATCACTGAACGGCGGGCGTTCTTGTCTGCATTGCTCTAAAACCCGCGGGCAACGCGGATTGAAGCGGCATCCCGAAGGCGGGAAGAGCAGATCTGGTGGTTCTCCACCTAATGCGACCAGTTTCTGTTTGGGTCCTAAAATGGAGGGGAAGGCGGACATCAAAGCGAAGGTGTACGGGTGCATGGGGCGTTTGAAGATATCCAATACGGTCGAAAACTCGGCTAAACGTCCGGCGTACATAACACCGATCTTGTCGGCAACCTCAGCGATCACGGCGATATCATGAGAAATGTAGATCATGCTCATGTTCAGTTCTTTTTGAACTTTAGCCATTTCTCGTAATACCTGGTCCTGAACGATCACATCCAGAGCCGTGGTTGGTTCGTCGGCAATGATCAGATCGGGGTTGCAGGCCAATGCCATAGCGATGATGGCGCGTTGGCGCATACCGCCGGACAGTTCGTGCGGGTAGCGTTTGGCAAAGTTGGGGTCGATGCTCACCAGTTTGAACAGTTCGGCAACCCGTTCGATCACATCGTTGGGTTTGGCGTCTTTATCGTGCCGGTTGATCGCTTCAGCTATTTGATCGCCAACGCGATACACGGGGTCAAGGGCATTCATAGCCGCCTGAAAAACCATGGAGATGCGGCGCCAGCGGATGGACTGCATCTGTTCGTCGGTTAATGGGACCAGATCTTTGCCATCTAGTAAGATCTGACCACTGCGGATCACGGCGTTATCAGGAAAAAGTTTCAGCAAGGTCATGGCGATGGAGGTTTTTCCGCAGCCGGATTCGCCCACCAAACCCATTGATTCGCCTTTTTTAAGGTCAAAAGATACATTATCAATCGCCGAAACAAATCCCTTGCGGGTTTTATATTCCATCGTCAAGTCACGGATGGAAAGGATAGGTTGTTCTGCCATAGTTACATAATCCTTTAGTCTCGGTGATTTATCGCTGGCGTAAGCGAGGATTGATAACTTCATCCATCGCCCGGCCAACCAGATAGAATGCGGAACACAGTAGTGTGATCGATATACCGGCTGGGAACATCAGGTACCAGTAGTCGATGTTCCGCAGCATATATCCGGCGGCCTGTGTGGTGTAGATCATCTGGCCCCAGCTCATCCGCAAGTTCAACAAACCGAAGAATGAAAGTGCAGCTTCGGTAAAGACAGCGCCTGTTACAGAGAACATCATGTTCAAAAAAGCCAGGGGCATCAGGTTTGGAACGATATGCCGGAAAATGATATGGGCATCACTTCCACCTGCAACCCGGGCAGCTTCGATATAGGGCTTCACCATGATGGTCAAGGCCTGGGCTTTGAAAATGATCGTCGTCCCACCGAAGCCGGATAGGATGCCGATCACCAACGCCAGGCCATACATATTCATATCGATGAAAGCGCTGAGCACTACCAAAAGGGCTAAGAACGGGAGGATGTTGATGAGGTCTGCCAGGCGCATAAAGACCGCATCGACCCATCCTCCAAAGTAAGCGGAAACAGCCCCAATGGTGGTGGCGATCACGACAGTGATAGTGGCAGTGATCAAACCAAGCACAAAGGCTGCCTGGGCGCCGTACATCAACTGACTTAGAACATCACGACCCATTGGGTCGGTGCCAAGCAGATGGTAAGGGGATGGAGCCGAAGGATGCGGAGCGGCTGCAAAATCGTTCCCAATAAAGGGATCATAGATACCCGGATCCCAAACCGTATTCAACAGGATCGGGTGAGCCAGGGCGAAAAGCCCGTAGAAGATGATGATCCCTAAACCTACGAGCCCGATTTTATTTTCAGCGAAAATCGACCAGTTCTTCTTGAAGCCGGTCCACGTGGCGCGCAGGCGTACCTTCCACAAAGGGTCCAGATTTTTAATTTCTGGCGTGGTTGTTGTTACTGCCATTTGTTTATCTCCTAAGAGTAGCGGATCCGAGGATCAAGAAAAGCGTAAGTGATATCGGCGATGAAATGGGCAACCAGGGAAAGAGTTCCAATGAAAAGGAAGGCGCCCATAACAACCGGGATATCTCCTGCGGTGGATGCCTGAAGCAGTTCGCGCCCCATACCCGGCCAGGAGAAGATGGTTTCGGTGATGATGCCACCGGCCAGGACGAAGGGTAAGCTCAAGATCAAGCCTGTAAAGACGGGTAGTAAAGCATTGCGGGCGGCGTGTTTATCGCGCACAACCCGTTCGGATAAGCCTTTAGCCCGGGCAGCCATGATGTAATCTTCACGCAGCGTCTCAAGCATGGTCGTACGGGTGAGCAGCATGGTGCCGGAGAAGTTGATGATGGTGAGGGTTGCGACAGGTAAGATCGTATGGCGGATGATATCCACTGCCAGGAAATTGTATTGGTAGGTCAGCCAAACGCCGAATACCACCACAAAAGCAGCTATGGTTAATTCGATTCGTAAGCGGTTTGCCCGTCCCGGGTTCATCTTGCGAGTGGCATACATAATGACACTGACTAAAGCGGCAAGGACGGTAAACGTGAGTAACAAAAAGCCAAAGATGGTATTGGCATCTGCATCAGGAACGTTTAACCATATGGTTGGCTCCAAAAAGCCGCGTAGCGGGAACCATCCGAGCGTAAACCCAAAGAAGTAGATCATAAGGAGGGCAAACCATGGTGTGAAAATGGTGTACATGATCGCGCCCACCACCGTAATACTATATTCGGTCAGTGAGCCGCGCGACCACGCCAGCACCCTCCCCAGGAAGTACCCTACCACGAATTCGATCATTAAAGCGGTTAGGAAAAGGAAGATCGTGCGGGGGGCACGTTCAAAGATGATTTCCATAACCGGACGGCGGTCGGCATACGAAAGGCCAAGATCGCCTTGTACGGTATTGCCAACCCATTTAAAGAATCGCTCGTACCAGGGCCGGTCCAAACCCAATCGTACGGCTAATTCTTGTCGCTGTGCCAGGGTCCATCGCGGGTTTGTGTACTGCATGGTAATGTCACCCGGCTGAGCATCCAGAATGAAATACGTCAACGCAAAGAAAACGAACAGCGTTACGATGATCTGGATAGTTCGGCTAACTAAATATTTCCACATGTGCACTCCTTTACTGTTTAGGATTCGGTCCAGCTCTATTGATCTGTGCGCACCAGTTTAAAAATCATGATTACTTTTATACTAAACAAC
>DATMYN010000309.1:0-9974 GCA_035560875.1 Longilinea sp.
GTCTTTGGGCACGGTGACGTTCACGGTGAGCACGCACTTTTTCCAGTTCGGTTTTTAAGATTGAAATACGGCGGTGGATCTCACGGCGGTCTACTTCCAACTGGGTCTCACCAGGACCACGTAAGCCAACACCACCCACACTGCCGGCGCGACCACCGCCGCCACCCGCTTGCCGGGCAAGGTGGGTCCAGGCACGGGTAAGGCGCGGGAGACGGTATTCCATTTGGGCTAATTCAACTTGTAGAATACCTTCACTGGTATGAGCGTGCTGGGCGAAAATATCCAGGATCAAAGCTGTACGATCGATGAGTTTGAGTTTCAACCCAAGTTTCTCTTCCAATTCGCGCTGGTGGCGGGGGGATAACTCACAATCGAAGAGAACCACCTCGGCCTGGGTTTCTTCAGCCAGGGCGATAATTTCCTCTACCTTGCCTGAACCGATCATCGTTTCGGCGTGAGGTGTATTTAATTTTTGAGTAGTTTCACCCACCAATTCCAATCCAGCCGTATCAGCTAATAAGGCGAGTTCAGCTAGGGAGTCTTCCATTGTCATCAATGAAGGTTGGCTCTTTAGATCGATACCAACCATGAAGGCACGTTCACGGGGAAGTTGAGTGGGTTCAGGTTGTCTTTTTGCCACTAATTATCCTTTTTCTTTAACCCAATTGACCAATCGCTGCATGGCTTCCTGGATACGCGGCGTAGAGGTCCCAAGCGAAATGCGGACATACCCATGCCCGAATTCTCCATAAACACTGCCAGGCGTAGTCGATACACCGGTTTCTTCCAGCAATTGATCACAGAACTGAAAATCATCTTCAAATGTTTTCGGCAGTTTTGCCCAAACATAGATCGCGGCTGGCGGAGTCTGGACTTCGAAACCGGCTTGCCGCAACCCATCTAGTATGATATCACGCCGTTCCTTATAAATTGCATTTCTTTCAGTTAGCCAGGTTTGGTCACCGGTCAGGGCTACGCAACCGGCTTGAAAAATGGGAGCAAAATGGCTTGTATCCATCTGGCTTTTATAGGTATTGAGGAAGTTGATCACCTGGGCGTTACCCACTGCCATACCTAAACGCCAACCGGCCATGTTATAGGTCTTGGAAAGAGAGTTGAATTCAACGGTTACTTCCTTCGCCCCAGGGACTTCCAATATACTTGGTGCCACATAACCATCAAAACAGACATCTGCATAAGGAGCGTCGTGGGCGATCAAAATATTATGGGTATGGGCGAAATCCACTGCCTTTTCGTAGAAGGACATGGGAGCAATCGCGCCGGTTGGATTGTTGGGATAATTCAACCAGATGAGTTTTGATTTCTGGGCGATCTCAACCGGGATGCTGTCCAGATCCGGCAGGAAATCATTTTCAGCAAGTAACGGCATGGTATATACTTTTGCCCCTGCGATGATCCCACCGGCTTTATAAACCGGGTATCCGGGATCAGGGATCAAAACATAGTCACCCGGATTGAGCAGAACTTGAGATAGGTTAAAAAGCCCTTCTTTTGAACCGATCAATGCCAGAACTTCTTTTTGTGGATCCAGGTCTATGGAATAACGATTTTTATAGTACGTGGATACCGCTTGACGGAAAGCAGGTGTACCTCCGTTGGGGGTATATCCATGCGTATCAGACTGTTGGGCTGATTTCACCAATGCATCGATAATGAAGTCTTTGGGGGGAAGGTCGGGGGAGCCGATGTCGATACGAATAACATCCACGCCTTTTGCTTTTAAGGCATTTAATTTCTTTGACAATCCGGCAAAGAAATAGGGTTTAAATGAGGCGATCCGATCCGCCGGTTCAAATAAAATTTGGGCTTTGTCCATAAGCTGTTTTATTCATCCTCGTGTGTGATTTGAGATTGAGTAAGACTTGCGAATAATTTGGCGGTCTTATCGTCCGGTGCTTCTTTGCGCATTGGGATCAGTATATGAAAGGTGGAACCTGGACATTTTTTTTCATCATATCCATTCGAATCAGCCCAAATGGCGCCGCCATGCGCTTCGATTATACCTTTTGCAATATGCAGACCAAGACCAGGTCCGCCGCCTTTGAATTTAGTCTTTCCGGAGGAATGTAAGGCGGTGTTTCCCAGACGGGTAAATTTATTGAAGATTAAGATTTGATCATCCGGATTGATCCCAATCCCCGTATCCGAAATGGTTACATCAATAAATCCGGGTAAAATCCTGCCGCTGATCTCGATCCTGCCGCCATCCGGAGTATATTTAATGGCATTTTTAACTACGTTCCGGAACACTTGCAGCATCCTCTCCGAATCCCCGTAAGTCATTTCAGAAAAACTGGGATTTTCTTCAACTTTGAAAACCTGGTGTCTCTCTTTTAGATCCAACTCAATTTCTGTTCGTAACATGGTAAAGATCTGATTAAGCCATAATGGTTGGAAATTTAGCGAAAGGAGGTTGTTATCGAGCAAAGAGACATCGATCATATCCTCAATGATCGTGCGTAAACGATCTGCCCCGCCTTGAATACCCTGGATGAGCATTTGCCTGTCACTTTCGGAATCCCCGCCTACGGGTAACCGTTCCGCCAGCATGGATGTATACCCTTCAACAAGCGTCAGGGGTGTGCGTAATTCATGAGCGGCTACTGCAATAAAATCGCTCTTGCTGCGGTCCAACCGTTCGAGCGAATCGCGGACTTGGGTGAGTTGATCGGAGGCATAGGTCATGCGGACTTCTAGTTCCAAGGAGTTCGCTTTCTCAGCCGCATAGATCAGAAAGGGCAATAAAACCCGATAAAGTTGATAGGCTGAAGTTGGCTCTAAGCTTTCAAAGCAGGCTTCAAAGGTGGTCGCTGTTAATATATCAAAAAATGGCAGCAGTTCTGATGTGTGACTCTCCAGATCGGTTTGAGTAAGGGATGAGGCCCACATTTGGATCAATGAATCAAGCCAGGATGGGTCACCGGTCTCGAGGGTTTGCGACAACAGGTCAAAGAATCGTTCCAACTCAAATTGCAAGTCTGCGCGCATACCCAACCCGCGTCCTAATTTTTGGGTAGCGTTTTGCAGCCAGGTGGTCCGGATTGATGAAAGCAGATCGAATTCTTGCATGTTCATTTAGTTTACGACAGGTTGAAAGTTTTGCCAACCATTACGGCTGCCACTGTTGGCTCCATTGCAAAAGAGTATCTCCTACAACCTGTAGGGAGTGGGCTGAGACATTTGCAGCTGTATCTTGGGTCGTGTGCCAGTAGGGATAATCGAAATCGATGATATCAACCGCTGAAATACCGGCATTGAGGAATGGGGTGTGGTCATCCAGCATTGAATAGCCTGGTTCTTGGATAAAATACTGCGCATAGCCAAGTTCTTCGGCTGTCTGCCAGATGCTGTCCGTCAGTGCCGGTGTTGAATTTCGTTCCATCGGGATGTTCAGATCGCTATCACCGATCATATCGATGATCACAACGGCATCGGGGTTGGTGGTCATGTTTTCGACATATGATGTTGAACCCAGGATCCAATTCCAGTCGTCGATTCGGCCTTGATCTTCCGCATCAAAGAAGACCAACCAAATTTCTCTGTCCAAATCATTTGGAAGGGTGCGAGCAAGCTCTAAAAGTACTGCAACTCCCGATGCACCGTCATTAGCCCCGGGAACGGGTGTGGTTGTATTCTGCGGGTCTGGATCCTGGTCGGCGATGAAGCGGGTATCGTAATGGGCGCCTATAAGAATGATGGGACTACCGGAGCCGCGGTGGGCAACAATGTTTTCTATAGGATGCCCCATGACCGTATCTTGTTGAATCTGGACTTCCCAACCATATTCTTGAAGGTTTGTTGTGATCCATTCAATGATTTCAGCATGACCGGGACTTTCCGGTGTACGCGGGCCTAATTCCAATTGGTAGAGGATGTCCTGGTAGGCGCGCTCTCCATTGAATTGCGCAATGGGAGAGGAGACGAATTTCCCAAAAAATATCACTGCAAGGGCAGTGAGAGGGACAATTACCCATACTAGTGATCGGATCCATCCAGCAGGTTTTTTATCCATCGTAAACCTCCTTCATCCAAATATCCAGAGCAGCCCGGGCTCGGGTTGTATACAATCTATTCCGATCTTGATGTTGGATTTTGGTCTTGATCAATGCAGGTAGTATTCCGAAATTTGCTTTTACAGGTTGGAATACATTTAGATCGGCCTCAGTGATATACCGGCAAATGGCCCCCACCATGGTCGTGACAGGTAACATGTAAGTAGGTTTATTTTGTAAAAAGCGAGCGGCATTTATCCCGGCTAATAACCCGGTTGCGATGTTTCCCATATACCCTTCCACACCAATGATCTGACCGGCCATGAAGAGATCCGGCCATGTACGTGTTTGCAAAGATGGTCGCAATGTAATGGGTGAAGCTATATATGTGTTTCTGTGCATTTGACCGAAGCGGACGAATTCCGCCTGCTGCAAGCCGGGGACCATCCGAAATACTCTTTTTTGTTCGGAAAAGGTTAAATTGGTTTGGAATCCGACCATATTGTATGATGTTTTTGCCAAATTGTCTTGGCGTAATTGCAAAACCGCAAAAGGACGTCTACTGGTATGGGGGTCATGCAAGCCAATTGGCCGCATAGGACCAAAGGCTAAAGACCGCTCCCCGCGCGAGGCCAGCACCTCAATGGGTAAACATCCCTCAAAGAAATGGCCGGCGCCCGCGGTTACCCCGGTGTTGATCTGGCTCTCGAATTCTTTTAGTGTTACCCGGTCTGCACTTTTCAAGGCAGTTATAAATTCAAAATATTCCTTCTCGGTTAATGGGCAGTTGATGTAATCCCCTTCGGGGGTATCGCCTTTTTCGAACCGGGCGGCTGTGAAGGCAATCGACATATCGATCGAGTCACCTTGAATAATGGGTGCGATGGCATCGAAGAAGTACAAATTCTCGTGGCCGATCAACTGTTCGAGGATCTTAGCCAACGGTGGAGAAGTTAGTGGACCGGTGGCAATAATGGTTGGTCCGGTTGGAACATTATCAGCTTCTTTGCGCAGAACCTGGATTCGAGGATGGTTTGAGATGGTGTGGGTAACTGCTTCGGCAAATTTTTGCCGATCGACCGCTAACGATCCTCCGGCAGGTACCGCATTCTCTTCGGCTATCCGAAGCAATAAACAGTCGAATCGGCGTAGTTCTTCTTGCAGAAGGCTCGAAGCCCGATCCGGCAGGTGAGTGCCGAGTGAATTCGAACAAACCAGTTCGGCTAACAGTCCCCCCGTATGAGCTCCGGTTTGGCGGTTGGGGCGCATTTCCCATAATTCCACGTTTATACCGCGTTGGGCTAGCTGCCAGGCTGCTTCGCAGCCAGCTAAACCACCACCAATTACTTTAATGTCATTCATACAATATCCTCGTGCAAAAATTGTACCATGCTGTGAGAAAAACTCGTTTGGCATAGTTCTTGCAACATTGTCAAGTACCTGCTAAACTATGAAAGAGGTTCGATATGCTACCGATACATCGCCAGTCACAACATCAGATGACAACAGCTCATTTAGCTCAGACAATGACGCTGTTGACACTATCGCTTGATGAGCTTTCTGAAAACATCGAAAAAGAGCTGTCTTCAAATCCGGCTCTTGAGATGGAGGAAGAAAGGCGCTGCCCTATTTGCCGGAGGGTCATGCCTGAACATGGCCCATGCCCGGTTTGCAGCCACCCAAAGGACGACACAGAACAAGATCTGGTCGTATTACTTTCACCACGCGAAGATTTCTACTCTTACCGCGAGTCAAGCGAAGATACATCTGCCGATGAACCGATCACTCCCATGACGGAAGATCTTCCGACCTATGTTCTAAGGCAGATTGCATCCGACATTGATCCTCAAGACCGTAAAGTAGCCGCTTACCTCCTTACGCATTTGGATGACGATGGATTCTTAACCATTCCATTGATGGAAATTGCGATGTATTTCCACATCCCGCTTTCGAGAGTGGCGGGCGTTCAAAAGATCATCCAACACGCCGATCCAATCGGCGTGGGCAGTATCACGACCAAGGAAGCCCTCTTGGTCCAGCTTGATATCTTAGCAGAAACAAATACCGTTCCCGAATTTGCCCGTCAAATTGTTATGGATGGCATGGATTGCTTGAGCCGCCACCAATACACTGAATTGGCTCACCGATTAGAGATCCCGTCCATGAAAGTACGTGAAGCCGCCCATTTCATCAGTGAAAACCTTAATCCCTACCCAGGCCGGACCCATTGGGGAGATTCACGGCAGCCATCCAGTGAAGTGGAAGGGGTATATCACCATCCGGATATCTTGGTACATTATCTCAACGATCAACCTGGTGATGCATTGTTAGTAGAAGTTGTATTACCGGTGCGCGGTATGCTGAGAGTGAATGCCCTATATAGACAGGCTATCCAAGAAGCCAAAGCCCAAACCCGCGAAGATATGCGCAGTGATATGGAGCGGGCTTCTTTATTTGTAAAATGTCTACAACAGCGAAACCACACCATGCAACGGCTTATGCAGCGGTTGGGTGGTTTACAGCGTGATTTCATTTTAAGAGGTGAAAAATTCCTGAAATCAGTTACGCGTGCCCAGATGGCACGTGAGTTGGGGGTGCATGAATCGACTATGTCGAGGGCTGTTGCTGGAAAATCCGTTCAGTTACCGAACGGACGCATCATACCCTTAGCCTCCTTCTTCGATCGCAGCTTGAATGTACGCACAGTGTTAAAGGACATCATTTTACAAGAAACCCGACCGCTCAGTGATTCGGACCTGGTTGGGATATTAGAAAAAGAAGGTTATCCGGTGGCGCGAAGAACGGTTGCTAAATATCGTGCCATGGAAGGAATTTTGCCAGCCCATCTTCGCCAAACGACTTCATGATCTATGAAAAAGAGCATCACAAAAACCTTTCTGGATGGATTAACTCGCAACAAAATAGATCATTTGGAAGAATATGGCGTTCTCTTGCAGATGGCGCCATATCCCAGTCTAATTGTAGATCGTCAAGAAAGAGAGATCTTGGCAGTCAATAGTTCTTTTATTGAACTGACCGCTTTCTCTCAAAAAGAGATCCTCAACCAATCACTGAGTCAATTAATTTCCGATATACCAAGTCAAGAATTAAACCCTGGCGATGAATTTAGCGGTACCGTTGCCAGAAAGAATAGACCGGCAGTTACATTAAAACTGCGCACATTCCCTTTAGATCAATCCAATGAATGGCTGATCCTTACAACCGGCGTTATTACGGATACATCGGATGTCTCGGATAAAGGGCGAAAGTCGTTTTTAGCATTAGGGGACATTCTTGCCGAGTTAGAAACTGAGACTGATATTACTCCACTCGTCCAGAGGATGACGGAAAGTATTAATCAACTTCTTCAAGTGGATTATGTCGCGGTTTACTTAAAGAATGCTCAATCCGTGTTTGAAAAAGTATATTCCATTGAGCCGCAGGTATTTTTCCCTGCGGAGGTTGCTTCATCCGATCTGAGTCTGCAAAAGAAAATATTAACCTGGCAGCATGGGGAACGAGCGCAAAATGAGTTACACCGTCAGGCTCAGGTAAACGGATTGCAATACCTTGGTTCTTACTTATTGGAGGATGGCCAAAATCCTTTAGGTCTTTTGATGGTTGGCAGTATGCAACCAAACGCTGTTGAAAATATCGATCCTCTGATCCAATCTTTCGGAAAAATATTAGGCAAGATTATTTCACAGTCCTATAAGAACAACCAGACAACAAAAAACCACAACGATCTTCAGGCAGCCCTGGCACAATTTCAGGGAGGTCTTGAACAATCCCAGGAAAATGTTGTGATCCTTGATCCTGACCTGAAGGTGGTTTGGATCAACCAGATGGCAGAATGGACTTTAGGATATACCAATTCAGAGGTTGCCGGGGTACCAGTGAGTAATTTGTTGATCGGCGCCGACCGTCTGATGCCGGCGTTAGATTATGCTCTGCAGGGAACGTCATCCCATGATCTGGGCGATTCAAACTTGCACAGACGTGATGGTCAGCCATTTGCAGCCAAGATCAAGGTAGCCCCCATCCTGAAGGACGGGGTGGTCCAGTCGATCGCCGTTTACTTTTCAGATATCAGTGAGCACGAACGCATACAGCAACACAGCCAGCAATTGGAGCACAGAGCTTTATTAGGCGATATTACCGCTGTTTTTGCCCATGAAGTCCGAAACCCGATCAATAATATTTCGCTCAACAGCCAACTGCTGATCAGTAAATTTGCACCGGATGAACCCAACCGCGAATTGGTAAACCGCATCTTGAACGAATGTGCCCGTTTAAAACAGTTGATGGAGTCGATCCTAAATTTCAGCCGTCCGAAAGAACGGAAACCTGAACCTCTCGACCTGGCGAAATTCCTTCAACAGATCATCGATCGCTGGCGTCCGCGTTTTCTTAAAGCCAATGTCGAAGCGTTTTTCAGCAGCGATCCGGAATTACCTAAAATCATGGGCGATCCACACGAACTGGATCAGGTATTTACCAACCTGATCGGGAATGCTGTTGATGCCATGAGTGTCCACGGATCAGGTGCTTTAGCCATACGGATCGTGAAATTACCCCATGTATATTCGGGCCGGTCGGAGATCGAGATATCGATCAGTGATAATGGACCGGGTATTCCTGAAGAGCAACGCGAACAGATCTTCAAGCCCTTCAAAAGCAATAAACCGGATGGCACCGGATTGGGTTTGGCCATAACAAAACAGATCGTACAGGCTCATCGTGGTAACATTGTTGTAGAATCATTCCCAGGTGGCACCGTATTCAAGATCACTTTACCGGTCTTTGCTGAGGGAGAATAAACCATGTCGTTCACTATTCTGATCGTTGATGATGAAGAGAATACCCGCTTACCGATCAAAACCTACCTAACCGATAAAGGTTATGAGGTCATTGAAGCGGGAACACTGAACCAGGCGCGCAGTTTCATCAACCGCGGGATAGGCGATGTGGTTTTAATGGACAAACAACTCCCGGATGGAAATGGGTTGAATTTGCTCTATGAAACCGCCACCATGCCGGTACGCCCGCCATTCATCATGATCACGGGATATGGCACTATTGTGGATGCTGTGGATGCGATGAAGAATGGAGCATTGGATTTTATTACCAAGCCCATCGATCTTTCGGACCTCGAATTGGTTATCCAGCGGGCGGTTGAGATTGTTGGGATGCGCAGAGAACTAGCCTTATACCGCCAAACCCAGCAGCAGGGGATGCATTTTGTAGCCGGCAATAGTGCCGTCATGCAAAGTATCCTTCAACTCGCCCAAAGAGCAGCCAATGCTTCCGTATCGGTTTTAGTAACCGGTGAGACCGGTACCGGTAAAGAAGTATTGGCGAAATATATTCATTCCGTTGGCCCACGCAGCGGCAAACCGAAAGTGGATATCAATTGTGCCGCCATCCAACCAACCATGCTTGAATCAGAGCTATTTGGATACGAAGCCGGCGCCTTTACATCCGCTGAAAAAAGGAAGATTGGTTTAATGGAAGTGGCTGATGGGGGTATTCTGTTCCTGGATGAAATTTCTTCCATGCCTTTGGATATCCAAGCCAAACTGCTGCGCGCCATTGAAGATAAAAACTTCCGGCGGGTGGGAGGCACGCATGTGATCGATGTCGATTTGCAGATCGTTGCTGCATCGAACCGAGATTTGAATACGATGATCGAAAAAGACCAATTTCGCTCTGATCTGTATTATCGCCTTAAAGTAGTGGATATTCATCTCCCTCCCTTGCGCGAACGGAAAGAAGATATACCAGAATTAGTAGGCTTCTTTATCCGTGAGAATAACCCTCATTTTGGTTCCAATATCACCGATCTGACCCCGCGCGCCATGCAAGCCCTGGTGGATTATGCTTGGCCGGGCAATATCCGCCAATTGAAGAACTGTATTGAACGGGCTATGCTCTTTTGCGATACCGGTGTGATCGATCTTT
>DATMYN010000310.1:0-2406 GCA_035560875.1 Longilinea sp.
GGGACATTGGCGAGCGTTTCAACATTGTTGACCAGGGTGGGTTTACCCCATAAACCGTGAGTGGTTGGGTAAGGCGGGCGGGCACGTGGTTCACCGCGTTTACCTTCAATGGACTCGATCAGGGCGGTTTCTTCGCCACAAATATAGGCACCGGCGCCGCCATGGACATGGATCTCAAAATTGAAACCGGTACCGAAAATATCTTTGCCTAAGAAGCCCATTTCATGGGCTTGTTTGATGGCGGCTGCCAGGCGTTCTTGGGCAAGCTTATATTCGCCACGAATGTAGACATAGCCTTCATCGGCTTGGATGGCGTATCCGGCAATGATCATAGCTTCGATGATGGCGTGCGGATCGCCTTCCAGGATCAAGCGATCCTTAAAGGTACCGGGTTCACTCTCATCGGCGTTGCAGACGACATACTTTTTGTTCCCCTGCGCTTTGGCAACGAACTTCCATTTGGTGCCGGTGGGGAAGCCGGCGCCGCCGCGGCCGCGTAAACCGGATTTTTCCAACAGCTCGATAACCTGTTCGGGTTTCATCTCAGTCAGGGCTTTGACGACAGCTTTATACCCATCATGAATGATGTAATCTTCAATGCTATCCGGATCGATCACGCCGGCCCGTTCCAGAACGACCCGTTTTTCAGCGGGCATGGTCCCTTTGCGGGCGTTGATCCAGGCGATGCGACCTGAAAGTTCACGGGTGGGGGCTTGCAATTGACCGGCAACCCGGCCTTTATATAAGTGCTCTTCCACTAAAAAGTGGACATCATCAACTTTTACCGGACCGTAAACAACGGCTTCGGGGTATACGATCACCAAGGGAGCGGAGTCGTGGCGACCTACATCGCCAACCATGGATAAGGAAATCTCTTGATCTAAGCCAAAAGCTTTGATCTCTTCTTGCAGACGCTGGTAAACATCCTGCGCACCCCGCTGCATACTTTGCGGGTCGCTGGAGACCAGAACCATTGAGCGAACAGCTTTCATGACCAGTTCTCCTTTTAGTGGTAGCGGGACAGGATGTTTGGAATCTGCTCGGGAGTGAGATTACCAATGATCTCACCATCGACGAGCATGACCGGGCCAACGGCACACACACCAAGGCAGCTAACCGTGATGAGCGACCATTTACCATCCGGGGTTGTTTCGCCGGGTTCAACTTTTAGTTCGTCAAGCAAAGCTTGCCAAACCTGGCGACCACCAACCACATGACAAGGCGCGCTTTCGCAAAACTGGATCACGTGCCGGCCGCGTGGCTTGGTTGACAGCATCTGATAGAAGCTTGCGACCGAGAAAAGCTGGCTTTGCGGTACACGCAGCAATCGGCTGACTTCTTCGAGCGCCTCTGCGGGCAAGTAACCCAATTCCTGGTTGATATCATTCAGGATGGGGATCAGCTCAGCGCGATCAGTGCCGTGCCGTTCCGCAGCAGTCCGTACGACGTCTTTCGTAACCTTTTTCTCCTGTGTTTCCACTGCCATCCTCACTCCTCCTTAAACCTGGATGTACTCCGGGTTTCCCCTGTAGCGGGATACCCCGGCTAATTCACTTCGATGGCGTTGAAATTGCAAACCTGTTTACAAATGCCGCAGCGAATACAGACATCGGGATCGATGACATGCGTTTGCTTGCGTTCGCCGGTGATTGCACTTACCGGACAATTACGGGCACAAACGGTACAACCTGTGCATTTGCCATCAATAATCTCATACCGGATCAGAGGTTTGCAAACCTTCGCCGGACAGCGTTTTTCTATAATGTGAGCTTCGTATTCTGCCCTGAAGAACTTCATGGTTGTCATGATCGGGTTTGGGGCGCCTTGACCCAACCCGCATAAGCTGTCTTGCATGATCTGTTTGGAAAGCAGTTCCAGCGTATCCAGATCTTCCATCTTGCCTTTTCCTGCGCAAATCCGTTCTAGGATCTCGAGCATGCGGCGGGTACCAACCCGGCAAGGGACACATTTACCGCAAGATTCATCCTGGATGAACTCCATGAAGAAGCGGGCAATATCAACCATGCAGGAATCTTCCGACATGACCACCATACCACCGGAACCCATGATGGAACCGGCAGCGGTAAGGGTTTCATAATCCACTTTTGTATCGAGATATTCTTCGGGTAAACAGCCGCCCATTGGGCCGCCAGTTTGGATCGCTTTGAATTTGCGGTCATTCTTGATGCCGCCGCCGATATCGTAAACGATCTCACGCAGGCTGATGCCCAAGGGGACTTCGATGAGGCCTGTGTGTTTCAGATCGCCTGCCAGTGCAAAAGTCTTTGTGCCTTTGCTTTTTTCGGTGCCCATGGCAGCAAACCATTCCGGTCCGCGCAACACGATCTGAGGGATATTGGCATAAGTTTCGACATTATTATTGGAGGTGGGTTTGTTCCACAACCC
>DATMYN010000311.1:0-2812 GCA_035560875.1 Longilinea sp.
GGAAAAAACATTCCACCCCCAACCATCAGTCAAGGGATTGCCATATTTCCGAAAGATGCAACGGATAACTACGATTTGATCGATCAAGCCGATAAACGGCTATACGAAGTAAAAGCCAATGGCGGTGATGGTATCCAAGAAGCATCTGAAATGATCACATAATCGACTTAAATTCCCGGATCACCGTTTCAACATCCGTATCCTTGATCCAATAATGGGTAACCAGGCGGAAGCGTTTCTTTCCGACCACGCCAACTTTAATCCCCTTCTCCATCAATTGACCGGCGATTTTCCCTGCTGTAGCATCACTTTGGTTGTCAATTTCCAAGAAGACCATATTGGTCTGCGGCATACCAAAGGATAACTTTAATCCTGAAACGGTCGATAGCCCGGCTGCCAGAGTTGTTGCACGCTGGTGATCTTCAACCAAACGTGAAGTCATATCTTCCACAGCAATGATCCCTGCTGCTGCCAAAATTCCGGACTGGCGCATACCACCCCCCAACATCTTGCGCAACCGGCGAGCTTTTCCAATTAAGTCCTTGGAGCCGCACAGAACCGATCCTACCGGAGCACATAACCCTTTGCTAAGGCAAAAAGTTACCGAATCAGCCATCGTTACCAGATCTTTTACCGGTTTTTGTAAAGCCGCGGCGGCATTAAAGATGCGGGCGCCATCAATGTGGAGGTGGATATTCCGTTCGTGCGCCAGATCAGCCACTTGTTGGGTGTACGCCGGGGTCAATACGGCTCCTCCGCAGCGGTTTTGGGTGTTCTCTAAAACAATTTGTTTTGTGACCGGGTGATGAACATCATCCGGACGAATGGCTGCCTTTATATCTTCTACTAATAATGTGCCGTCTTCTTGATTCTTAACCGTTTGTGGGAATACACTCCCTAAGGCAGATACACCACCCCCTTCGAACAAGAACGTATGCCCAAGGTCACCCATGATAACGGCATCGCCGCGCCCGCACACAGCCAATACGGCGATCAGATTCCCCATTGTCCCGCTGGAGACAAATAATGCTGCTTCTTTACCGGTCTTTTCTGCCGCAATCTCTTGCAGTCTTATTACGGTGGGATCTTCTCCCAACACATCATCTCCCACGACAGCACTTGCCATCGCCTGGCGCATAGCCGGAGTAGGTTGTGTTACGGTGTCAGAACGCAGATCAATGTACTCCATCTTCCATCTCCTATTATGATTTTCGTAGATCATCTAAAACGGTTTGCAGGTCAGTGGGTATACCAGCCTCAAATGTGCGGGCAGTCTTTTCGCCGGGTAATATGATTGTGATGCGCCAGGCATGCAAGCATTGGCGTTCAACCGGCAGGCTTAGCCTGCGGTGACCATATAAACGATCGCCGACAATGGGACAGCCCAGAAAGGCCATATGCAAACGGATCTGATGGGTTCGTCCGGTCAGTGGATGCACATCCAATAAAGTGTGATGCGGGAAGGATTCACGCGTAAAATATTCGCTTACCGCCATCCGGCCTTTTTCCAGAGTGGTTATAGCCATTTGTTTACGGTGTGATGGATCGCGGCCGATTGGCGCTTCAACCCTGCCTTTTGGGGTTGGCGGGGCGCCATCGACCAGGGCCAGGTAGATCTTATTGACCTGGCGTAGACGGAATTGATCTTGGAGCCACCGGTGGGTGCGTTCATCTTTCGCCATCAAGATCAAACCAGATGTATCTTTATCTAAACGATGCACAACCCCGGGACGGATTTCGCCCCCGATGCCTTCCATTTCTGGCGAGTGAGCAAGTGCAGCATGCACCAAGGTGCCGGTGAAATGGCCTGCCGCCGGATGCACTACCATGCCGGCCGGTTTATTGACGACCATTAAACGGTCATCTTCAAAAATGATTTCCAATGGGATTTCTTCAGCCACCAAACCGCTAGGCATTGCGGGTGGGATTCGCACTTCAACGTGTTGACCCGGAAGGGCTTCCGTACCCGTTTTGGTCACCACCTTACCATCCACACAAACAAATCCATCCTTCATTAATCCCTGAAGTCTCGCGCGTGAATAATCTGGTAAGGATACGGCCAAGAATTTATCCAGACGTTGTGACTTTTCTTGTACTATCAATTGAATTATCGTATCGCTCAAGCTTCATCCTCTTGCTCAGATCCCGGCAAAGGTTCGATCGTGGTAACAACAGCTAGTTTTTTTAATTTTTGTTCCTGGATGATCATATCCAACAGGAATATCGCTACACCAACGGTAATTCCGGAATCGGCCACATTGAATACCGGAAAAGTACCTACGGAAACAAAATCGATAACATGGCCAAGGATCAAACGATCGATCAAATTCCCAATTGCCCCACCCAACACCATTCCCATGCTAAGGGTCGTCAACCAATGACCGGTAATAACTTTAGGGGCATAGACGATGATGGCGACGGCTATCAAACCGGAAAGTACGGCAAAGACAGTATTCCCATTTTGGAACATTCCAAAAGCGACCCCGGTATTATACCAATGCACGATGCGGGCATAGGGAGCCAGCCATTCCCAAGGAGTCCAAGTAGCTCCGGGAGCCAGCGATATTTGGATAAACAGCTTGCTGAATTGATCTAAAAGGATGACCAATCCGGCGATAATGACATAGGCGATCAAAGCGCGTTTCGTAGATTTCAAATTCATTCTCCAATATAAGATGCCTCTTGATTTTAACCGATAATACCCCCTAGCGCCGGGAATCGATTCAAATAGGTCTTCCCCCTTCCCTATATAGTTACACCTCCCCCAAATGCTTCACATTTGGAGGAGGTGAAATAACAACCCTCCCGCAAA
>DATMYN010000312.1:0-7233 GCA_035560875.1 Longilinea sp.
CTATAATAGAAATACTAAGGGTATTCCCCAAAATTTGTCCATAAGGAGCAGTCATGGCAGGAACGTATGATGTGATCATCCGCAACGCAGCGTTGCGACACAAACCTGGCAAGACATTTGATATCGGTATCCTGAACGGTAAGATCGCAGCCATTGAAGAAAAGATCTCTGGAACTGCTCAAACCGAAATCGATGCCCGCAAGAAATTAGTCACCGAATCCTTCGTCAATACCCACCTGCATTTATGCAAGGTGTACACACTTTCGATGATGGATGAATCTGCCCTCAAAGACTACCACGGCTCTGATATGGGGAAAGCCATGGATGCCATTGAATTGGCCGCACGGGTCAAGGACAGCTATGATGAGAAATGGATCGTCCCGAATGTACGCAAAGCGGTAGCCCAGGCAGCCATATACGGCTGCACGCACATCCGCGCCTTCGCCGATGTGGACAGCAAAGCCAAATTGATCGGCTTGAACTCCCTCATCAAAGTCCGCGATGAATTCAAGGGAATTGTAGATGTCCAGGTTGTCGCCTTTGCGCAAGATGGTATGGTGCGCGAACCCGGCGCCAAAGAACTGATGCATAAAGCCATGGCAGCCGGCGCCGATGTTGCCGGTGGTATCCCCTGGATCGAATATACCGATCCGGATATTGCCCAACATGTGCGCGAGATCTTCGACCTGGCAGTGGAATTCAATAAAGATGTTTCCATGCTGGTGGATGATGCCGGCGACAACGGTCTGCGTTCGATCGAAGTTATGGCGGTTGAAACGGTAAAACGCGGCTGGCAAGGGCGTTCCCTGGCTCACCACGCACGAGCCATGTCCCAGTACCCCACCCCCTACCTGCAGAAACTTTCCGCTCTACTTAAAAAAGCCGATATGGGTGTGGTCTCCGACCCGCACACCGGCCCCTTGCATGCACGCGTACGCGAGCTGCTGGCTAACGGCAACCTGGTCTGCTTAGGGCAGGATGACATCTCGGATGCCTATTACCCCTTCGGGCGCAATAATATGCTCGAAGTAGCTTTCCTTAATGCGCATTTATTATGGTTCACAAGCACCGAAGACCTGGAAACCCTGTATGATATGGTCACGGTCAACCCGGCCAAATGCATCAATGTCAAGGACTTTGGCCTTAAGATAGGTGCTACGGCTAACCTGGTTGTGCTGACCCAAAAGAATGTAGCCGAAGCTTTACGCTTCCATGAGGCACCGGCTTATGTGTTCAGTCATGGTAAACTGATTGACACGGAGAAAATGAAGGCGCTCGCCTTCCCCGAATAACCAATATGATCGCTTGTGCTCCCTAAACCATATTCAGTATAGGGAGCACAAAATCATATTCGATCATTTGCATGAAAATGGCGGGATGAATCCCAGCCTATTTTGTGCAAACCCATTTCCAAAATCTACATCCTGACGCCATTCAGAGCCTGGGGAAAACCCTGGCTAATTTGGCAAAAATGCATCCGGAAGTTAAGACAGGCAACAATAGAATAGCCACCGGATGCGATGGAACAGCTTCCTACCGGGAGGATCGAATACGGTCACAACCCGAAAAGGAATGGAATTTAGAAAGTGAAAGGAGGCAAAGATCGGAAATTTCTGGCAGCATGATAATACTCAATGGTACATGTACGTTGCTGACCAACTCAAACCGTTCAAATAGGAGAGAAGTATGAGTAAGAAAATTTTGCACGTTGTTATTGCCAGTTTGATGATCCTGGCTATGGTGGCTGCCTGCGCACCCGCTGCAGATACTACAACCACCGAAACCACCAGCGGCGTCCCCTTCGTATATGGCATCTATGCCACACCGATCGAGGAACCCTGGGATGGTGTTATCCACGCTGCTTTACAACAAGCTGCGGATGACGGCTTGATCACCTATGAATACCAAGAAAACATTGGTTATTCCGGTGATATGGAACGCATTCTGCAAGAAGTCTGCGACCAACAGAACCCCGCCATCATCTTCGGCGATGCCTTCGGCAACGAAGAAGCTGTGCGCCGTGTAGCCGCCCTGTATCCTGATATCGCCTTCGTGTTCGGTTCCGGCTACGGCCCTGTGGAACCCAACTTCTCGGTCTTCGATAACTGGATCCAGGAACCCGCTTACCTTTCCGGTATGCTGGCCGGCGGTATGACCACCACCGGTACCATCGGTGTAGTTGGTGGATACCCCGTACCCGAAGTAAACCGCTTGGTCAACGCCTTCATCGCCGGTGCGCATGAAGTCAATCCCGAATCCACCGTATTGGTGACCTTCATCAATAGCTGGTTCGATCCCGCCGCCGCTGCTGAAGCTGCCCGCGCCCAGGTCGATGCAGGCGCCGATGTTCTGTATGCTGAACGCTTTGGCGTTATCGATGTGGCCGTTGAAAATGGCCTGTGGGCTTTCGGTAACATGAGCGACCAGAACTCCCTTGGCACCGACAATGTGCTCACCGGTCCCGTCTGGAATATGACCCCGACCGTTGAATATGTTGTAGCCCAGGTAGTTGCCGGTTCCTACACCGCCCAAGACCTCAAAGACTTCTCGATGTGGGTCAAGGGTGGTGCATCATTGGCCGATTACCACGGTCTCGATGCCCAGATCCCGGCCGAACTTTTGGCCACGGTCCAGGAACGCGCCGATCAGATCTCTTCCGGTATGTTCCGTGTAGATATCGATGAAGCTCAGCCCGCTCCGGTAAACTAAGGTTTATTGGCAATTCCGACCCCTGCCCCTTTTCGGGCAGGGGTCAATGCAATTATCAGTTTTCTTTTTTTTCGCCGAATAAACATACTGTCCGCCGGATGAAGGCTTAGTGAATAAGGAGGTCGATGAAGGGTATGAATGTTATTGAAATGCGAGCGATCGTAAAACAATTTGGTCCATTGGTTGCCAATGACCATGTGAACTTTGATCTACACCCAGGCGAAGTTCATGCCCTGTTAGGAGAGAATGGTGCAGGGAAAACTACTTTGATGCGCATCCTGTATGGCTTGTATCAAGCCGACAGCGGTGAGATCAAGGTAAAAGGAAAACCGGTTACCATCCACTCCCCTAAAGATGCCATCGCCAATGGTATTGGCATGGTTTCACAGCATTTTACCTTGGTGCTTCCCCTTACCGTGGCTGAAAATATCGTGCTTGGTTATTCCAAGAAAGCCACCTACACCCCTAAAGCAGTTGAGGAAGAAGTGGCAAAAGCCTCAGCCAAATTTGGGGTTGAGGTCAACCCCTCTGCCCTGGTAAAGCACTTATCGGTGGGTGAACGCCAACGCGTTGAGATCTTGAAAGCCTTATATCGCAACGTCAATGTGCTCATCATGGATGAGCCCACCGCGGTACTGGTCCCACAGGAAGTAGATGTGCTTTTCGAAACCCTGGAACGGCTGCGCAAGAACGGTCTTTCCGTGATCTTTATCAGCCATAAGTTGTATGAGGTTATGAAGATCAGCGACCGCATTACGGTTCTGCGGGACGGAAAGTTCGTTGGCACGGTCAAAAAATCGGATACCACCGAACGTAAGCTGGCGAATATGATGGTTGGCCGGGAAACCTTTGGGGTGAAACGCCCGGATGAAGCCTGCCAGGGTAAACCTCTCCTGCGGTTGACAAATATCACCGCCATGGATAAAAAAGGCCTCGCAGCGCTTAAAGATGTGAGTCTGGATGTATGCGAAGGCGAGATCTTGGGCGTCGCCGGTGTTTCGGGCAATGGCCAGGCTGAACTGGGTCACGTGCTCACCGGGATGCTTAAACCGAAATCCGGCAAGATCATACTGGGTGAAAAAGACCTGACCAACGCTGAACCTTCGGCGATTTTCTCCGCCGGTGTTGGGCGTATCCCCGAAGACCGGCATGAAGGTGTGGTTGGTGAACTATCGGTAGCTGAAAATCTAGCCCTTGAAGATCTACCCTCCTTCATCAAGAATGGCATGCTGGATAAAAAAGCGATCCGCGCCAATGCTGAAAAACTGATCAAAGATTTCCAGATCAAAGCCTCGCCCAGTGATCATGCCCGAAAACTTTCGGGTGGAAATATGCAAAAGGTGATCCTGGCCCGCACCCTTAGCAAACAACCCAAACTGGTGATCGCCAGCCAGCCGACACGCGGCTTGGATGTTGGGGCTACCGAATACGTACGTAAAAAACTGCTCGAACAGCGTAAACGCGGCGCGGCTGTGCTATTGATCTCGGAAGACCTTGAAGAAGTAATGTCCATATCTGACCGGATTGCCGTGATGTATGAGGGTCGGATCGTGGGTATCTTGCCGGCCAGCCAGGCAACCGAAGAAGAATTGGGATTAATGATGAGTGGTGTCAAGGAGATGGCGCATGAAGCCTAAATATCAGATCGTCCGCCAGCCTGCGCCTTCTTGGGTCGGTCCATTGCTGCCCATCCTGGCCGTTCTGGTCACATTTATTATCACCGGGATATTTTTATTGATGTCGCACGCCAATCCTTTGGAAGCGATCTATTACATTATGGTATCCCCGCTCACCAGCCGGGTGAGTGCCCTGGAAGTATTGGTAAAAGCAACCCCGCTGCTCCTGACCGGTGCAGCCGTGACGATCGCCTTTGCCAGCGGTTACTACAACATCGGTGCGGAAGGCCAATTATATGCAGGAGCCATGGCGGCTGCCTGGTTAGGCATGATCATGGGCAATCTGCCCCCCGTTCTGGCCATCCCGTTGATGCTGTTGGGCGGGTTTGCAGCCGGCATGTTATGGGCGTTGATCCCTGCCCTCCTTAAGGTCAAACTCTCGGTGGATGAGGTGGTCACGACCCTGTTGATGAATTCGATCATTATGTTCATCGTAAGTGCCATGTTAAATGGCCCGTGGCGCGACCCTGCATCAGGGTGGCCGCAGTCGGCCGAGATCGCCGCTTCCACCGAGCTTCCGCGATTATTCGCCGGTTCTCGCCTGCATTTGGGCTTCATCGTTGCCCTGGTCATGATCGCCCTGGTGTGGTTCATCCTCTCCCGCACATCCCTCGGTCTGCGCATGCGGGCGGTCGGTTTGGGCAAGGATGCAGCCAAGTTCATGGGCGTGAATGTCCCCCGCACCACTTTCATCACCGCTCTGCTCTCCGGTGGTATCGCCGGGTTAGCCGGTGTGACCGAGGTGGCCGGTATTCACTTTCATCTTATCGATGCCATATCCAATGGGTTCGGATACACCGGCATCATTGCTGCCACCTTGGGCGGGCTTAACCCCATCGGCTCCGGTGTGGCAGCCATTTTCCTGGGACTCATCGACACCGGATCGCAATCGGTTAGCCGGGCGATGGGTGTATCCACCTATTTAGGGGATGTTGTGCAAGCCGTCCTTCTGTTGGTCATGTTGGCCGTTTTCTTGTTGAAGAATTATCAGATCCGGAGGGTTGAGTAATGGATGCGACCACCTTTATCGTTGGTTTATTAGCGGCCACGTTACGTGTGGCAACCCCTCTGATCTACGGTACCTTGGGCGAACTTTTCAGTGAGCGCTCCGGAATACTCAACCTGGGTATTGAAGGTACCATGTTCTTTGGGTCGTTCGTTGGTTTTGCGGTAGCATACCAGACCGATAGCTTATGGCTGGGTATCTTAGCCGCTCTGATCGGTGGTGCACTGGCCGGGTTATTGATGGGTGTGTTTTCCGTCAGTCTTGGCCTGAACCAGCACGTTTCCGGGTTGGGCATCACCCTGTTATTCACCGGGTTATCGTTATTCCTGTTCCGTATCATCTTCGGTGAGTCACAGGTACAACCTTCCGTAGATACCTTCAACCGCCTTCCCCTGTTCGGGAACATCCCGGTGCTCGGGGAGATCTTCAACCAAAACATCCTCACCTATATCGGCATCTTGTTGATCCCGGTCGTTTGGTGGGTGTTGTACCGCACCAATTTTGGATTGAATATGCGGGCAGTCGGTGAGAACCCCGAAGCGGCTGATGCCGCCGGTTTGAATGTTTTCCGCACCCGCTATGTTGCTCTAGCGATCGGCGGAGCTTTGATGGCTGTTGGTGGGGCTTTCTTATCCCTGGGTGATATCGGATCCTTCATCTTTGGTATCATCAACGGACGCGGTTGGGTATGTATCGCCCTCATCATTTTTGCCAACTGGCAGCCGATTGGTGTACTCTGGGGCGCCTTACTGTTCGGCGGTGTCAGCGCTCTGCAATTGCGCTTGCAGACAACCGGTTTGAACCTACCCTATGAGGCGTTCTTATCCCTGCCTTACGTGGTCACCATCATTGCGTTGGCCATTGCGGGAAGAAATGCCACCGGTCCGGCCGCCGTATTGAAACCCTACAAGCGGGAATAATTAACTCTTAAACAAAAAAGGCCTTCATATTCTGAAGGCCTTTTTTGTTATGCTTGTCTATGGTTGTGCGATCACGATATTATCAAAATCGAGTTCAACCGGATAGTTTTCATGGGAGATGGCGCCGATGCCGACGCCGCCATCCATTACCGAACCGGGGATATTTTGGCTAAATTCTTGTTCGCCATTAATGTTTACCGTTATAGTCGATTGGTCGCAAATGAGCTCTACCGTGTTGGTACGGCCGTTACCTGTTCGTAATAAGGTTGAATTCCCCTGAATAAGATCAATATAAGGGTTTCCGCCCTGTAAATATCTGGCGGTATCGAACTGGTAGACTGCAAACGTACCGGCTGTATTGAACCGTACTTCATAAAAACCGTTTTCGTTAAAACCGCAGAATAAAGAGGCTTCATGGGAATTCACTTGATTGCTGGTGACTTCGGCTGTGATGCTAACACCCGAATAACCCTGTGAATACGGTAAATATAGATACGTTTCGTTAATTTCAATTCGCATCCGTAAAGCACCGGTATCAGTGAGGTTCATATGGATTTCATCTTGATCCGGTGATGAAACCACAAACGTATCTTCGAATAACCAACATTGGGTCGTGGAGCCATCCCAGGTCTCAGTGTAATATATCGGGCAATTACCATCCGCGCCGCTGCTTTGGCCGCTGGTGTCATTTGTGCCCGCTTCAGCCGGAGGATTACCTCCCTGGGGTTGGTCGGTGGCGGTTTGGTCTCCACCCTGAGCGGTATCACCTGTCTCCGGTGATGGCTTAACCCCAGATTCTGAGGAGCTGCCGGAATTATCCGGTGAAATCGGTTCAATTGTCGCCAAGCTTGCTGTAACGGCGGTGCTGTCATCCGAATTTTGTGCGCCAGTACAGGCTGCTGCGACCAGGCTCAGCCATATT
>DATMYN010000313.1:0-5146 GCA_035560875.1 Longilinea sp.
GCCTTAAACAGCGCGAAGAGGATGACCTGCTCGATAACTTGACCTTGACGGCTTATAGCTGGGAAAATGGCTGCGGGTTGAATTGGGGTGCCGGCGGTCCGGAACGTTGGCCGGAGACCCGTCCATATTTCACTCCTGCACATTCTCAAGATCAGCGCGGTTTCCGTTGTGCAGATTGGTACACGGTCGTCGCCCAAGCCGTACTGCAAAAAGCACCACCGGTAATAATGCTGCAAGCCGGTTCCAATCCTGTGGCTCCCATTGACAACCCCGAAACACATGCACAACTCCACCTCACCATAGCCCGCCTGACCGCCGAGGAGGAAGTGACAGAACCGGGTAATGATCAGACCACTGTTGAACCGCTAAATCCCTCAGTTCAAGCCGTATATTTTTGGTTGTTAGCTTGTGCAGAAACTGATCCGCAAAAAGCTTCAGCCTGGTTCTCCGATACCGAAGGTGCTTTACCTATCGTAACTGCCTTCAAAGAAAGGCAAAATAATTCTTCTATACCGGTACCGGCTGAAGAACCCGTTTATCAAGACCACTGCCCCTCGACCTCATTTTTACTCCATCACTACCTTCTTCTGCCATCCTATGAATGGGGCGTAGCAGATTGGCACTTGGACGTGGTGCGTGGTTTCATCAAGAAAAACCAACCCACAGTCGGGTTTTCTCTTGCAGAAGCCTCTCTGGCTTCACGCGTAACCGTCATTGGCGGTTCCGATCTATTCCCCGAAGATGATCTCGAAAATCTGCGCCTGAATGGCAGCTTCGTCGAACGGATCGAGGGAGATGGCACGAGTATTGCAACTCAATTAGCAGAGAGGTGAGACAATGAACATGACCATGGTACCCCAACCTATCCACCATACCCCGATTGAAGCCGCGAAGCCCGTGTTAAAAGTACTCGGTCTCGGCGGTGGCGGTTCGAACGCTGTCAACCGCATGATCGAAATGGGTATTGAAGGTGTTGATTTCATTGCTGCCAATACCGATGCCCAAGCTCTGCGTAACAGCCTTGCCCCGATCAAGATCCAACTCGGCCCACACACAACCCGCGGGCTTGGTTCCGGTGGCCGCCCCGAGATCGGTGAAGCCGCTGCGGAAGAAAGCTACAAGGAATTGAATGCAGCTCTCGCCGGTGCAGATATGGTCTTCCTGGCAGCTGGTATGGGCGGTGGAACGGGAACCGGTGCGGTTTCGATCGCAGCCCGGGTAGCCCGCCACATTGGCGCCATTGTTGTGGCTATCGTCTCAACTCCCTTTGGTTTTGAAGTCGGCCGCCGGCAGACCAATGCCCGTGAAGGTCTCGCCAAATTACAGCCTTATACCGACACATTGATCACTGTCCCCAATGATCGCCTCCTGCAGTTAGCCGCTAAAGATCTGCCTCTTGATATGGCTTTCCGATTAGCCGATGATGTGCTCCGCCAGGGCATTCAAGGCATCTCAGAACTCATTACCCAGCCTGGACTCATCAATGTCGATTTTGCCCATATCAAACGTATGATGTCGAACGGCGGTGGTTCTCTGCTCTCCATCGGTGTCGGTCAAGGCAATGACAAAGCTATCAAAGCCGTCAATAACGCCCTGCACCATCCCTTGCTAGAATCGATCAATTTAGAAAATGCTACCGGTATCATTGCCAACTTTACCGGTGGAAAAGAATTGAGCTTTATTGAAGTAGCTGATGCACTCAACCTGCTTCAGGAAAAAACCAATAACCATGCCGAGATCATCCCCGGCGTGATCAACGATGAACGGATGGGCGACCGCGCCCAGACCATCTTGATCATCACAGGCATCGCGGCAACCCCTGTGGATCAAAATTTCACCATGCGCAAAGCCCCGGTGTCCAACAATGTGTCTGCTGAAAACCTGCCGTATGCCGTCGGTGATCAGACCGCCGTCGAAATGGTTGGTTCTGCACCGACCGATTTGGATATTCCTGCCTTTTTACGCAGACGGACACACTAAGGAGATATTATGGAAAAAGATGCGATTACCGCTGTATGCAAAAGAGTTTACCGCCAATTCCCGGCGCTCCAAGGTCGTCAACCTCGGGTCAAAGACCAAGAAGACGGAAAATTCTTGCTGATTTTTGAAGGCAGCGCTCCAAGCGCCAACGGCCGGATGATGCCGATCAATGTTCGTGTTGTCACCGACGACAAAGGCAAAGTCCTTAAATTAACAAGTTCCCGATAGAGGCGATCCCATGTCAATGAATATTTCTCAACAAGTTGAACTAACATTCTGGCGGGTGGCCATTCCGATCCTCTCACGTAACAAGACGATCCGTCAGGTTGTGCGTACCGTTGTAAACATCTCCAATTCACCGGAACAGAAAGCCATGGTCTTATATGTTCTGGGAGGTTGTTTAGCCGGATTGACCAGTGGCATTTTGATCTACTGGTTATCGTCATCCATGTAATAAATACCATTGCGAAAGAAAATATTTATGGCCAGACATCGTTCTGGCCATATTGCATTTCACCATCTTTGTCATTTTTGGACAAATGATTTGCCCAGCAGGATTCCCTCCGTTATAATATAGATGGGATTGGGCATGGAAAACAAAACAGGACCCGTTGTGGCTATTTTCGCATTTGCTGTCTGCTTCGCCGTTGGCTACATGGTGATGGCAGTACTATGGCCTATGGGACAAACCTCCGATGCAAATCCATCCGCCCAATATTCCGCCCCAGCGGATGTAACAACGCTAGAACCATCAACGATCATGTATGTTCAAGTAAATGACATGAGCCTGGCTGCCCCGCAAGTTGAAGCGATCTGGGTGGTTTTCCTGCAGCCCTCCCAACCCGCCAATATCACCATGCTGCGGATCCTGCCCTCTGCAACCAGCGACAGAGATATCGCCATTTCCAATGCCTTATCCATACAGCCGAATATGATGCCCGGTCCGGGGTTTGGACAAACTATTCAGTCTTTCTTTGATGTGTCTTGGGATGGGATGATCATTACCGACCGGGATGGAGCCGATACGTGGAATACATGGCTGGCACAACAGAGCACGTCAACGGGCGGGTCCTTTGATCCCATCCTTTATACGGTCGACCCCCAACAGGCTGCAGCACAAGCCTGCCGGTATTTAAGCCTTGAGGGTTGGAACATTGTCGATAACTCCCCCCTTCAACAGCTCGTGCCTAACCATTTTCAGACTGATGTGTATATTGAACAATTGCTAACCGATTGGTCGACTCTGCTCGATCCTCAAAATCCCCCGGTTTGTGAAGCCTATATCCAATATTGATCTCGCATACGTACCAATCATTGCAAAGGAGCCCTCATGTCATCTCACGATCCTGAATTAGTTGTTAATGCGAATACGGTTGTTGAGGTAGACTACGTATTGAATATTGATGGGAAGGAAATTGAGAACTCAAAGGATAGCGGGGGATTTTCTTTTCTGGTTGGATATAAACAAGTGATCACCGGTTTTGAATCAGCATTGATCGGTCATAAAACCGGTGAAACCATCCAAACTTCTATTCCACCCCAATTTGCATATGGTGTTTACAACCGGGCTTTGGTAAAAGATGTCTCAATGGAAGATTTGAACCTGGATAAACCACTCGAAGCGGGGATGACCGTGACCCTGACGGATTCCAATGGCAAAGACGCAACCGGTATAGTGATGGCAGTTTCCCCCAAGACCGTCACAGTCGATTTCAACCATCCCCTGGCAGACAAGACCCTGGATTTTGTGATCACAGTCCTTAAGATCCGGCCTGCCACGGCGATGGAAATTGAACAGCGAAAAGTACTTTAACTGTTAAGCATTATTCTGAACAACCGGCATAGTCGGTTTCCAAAATATCATTAAGACACTGGCAAGCAGTGCAATAGCACCCCCGAACAAGAAAGGCGCTGAAGGTCCCAATCCTGCCCAAGTTCCCACTCCTTGCCATAGTAAACCGGCGATCAGTGAGGCCGGAAAATCTAAAATACCCAGAATGGCATTATAAGTGCCATAGGCAGTGCCACGCAGTTCTTCGGGTACCAGGTCTGCCACCATGGCTTTGGTAGTACCGAAGGCCATGCCGTAATACAACCCATAGATCACATATAACCCATAGATCTGCCAGGTTGTTTGTGCCAACCCAAACCCAAGATAGATCAAGGCGTACACGATCCATCCCCCCACGATCAACCGCTTCCGTCCGACCTTATCCGATAGGCTGCCGGCTGGTGAGGAGATGAGGGTATAGACAAGATTAAAAACGACCAGCATACTTAAGATGCCGATCACACTCATACCGCGCTCTTGAGCACGCAGCACCAGAAATGCATCGCTGGAATTGCCCAAGTCGAATAAACCGACAATGACCATGAAGACCATAAAGGGTTTGCCTAAAGATTTAAAAGCAAACTTGGGTATCGGTCGTTGGCCCTCAATCACTACATCTTTCGTACCGATAATTAATGCCAGCACGGCCAAAACTGCCGGTATCAAACTGATCAATACAATGGTCTGGAAAGTATTCTCAGACAATAAGGTGCTGTTGGTTTGGGTAAACCAGATCACCCCTAAGGCAATCAACAACCCAAGCATAGCTCCGGCTGTATCGGCGGCGCGTTGAAAACCAAAAGCCTTACCGCGATTCTCTTTTGAAACCGAATCGGCAACGAGCGCATCGCGGGGAGCAGTCCGCACTCCCTTACCCACTCTATCCGCCCAGCGTACGCCTGCGACCATACCCCATGAATGGGCAAAATAAAAGAAAGGTTTTGATATGGCCGAGATAGCATAGCCTGCGACGGCGATCCATTTTCTGGTCTTCAGCTTATCCGACAGCCATCCGGAAAATAGTTTGAGAATACTCGAAGTGGCTTCAGCCACCCCTTCGATCACACCAATAAGGGCAGTCTTAACGCCTAAAACATTGGCTAAAAATAACGGTAAGATGTTAATGACCATCTCGCTGGAGACATCCATGAAGAAGCTGGTCACACTGACCGCCCACACGTTCGGGTGCAGATCGCGAATTCGGAATTTTTCTGTTGGTGGTTGTGTATCCGGCATATAACCTCGATGTGAGAAACAATAATGATGTAATATTATCGTTTTCCGATAATACCGTCAAGTTATATCATTGCATTTAGTGAATCAAGCCTCTCGCCT
>DATMYN010000314.1:0-2900 GCA_035560875.1 Longilinea sp.
CATCTGGGGGAGGTAGGAGGGGGCAAACTCGCCCTACATTAGCAATGGGATTAAATTTTTTCCACCACCCAAAAATGGGAGAGACCAAAGATGCGCAGGGGGGTGCGTTCCAACCATTGGAGGATCGACCGCAAGGCTTTACCAAGAGCTGGGGCGCGGGCGATGATGTTATCGTAGGCGCCAAAGATGATGCGTTTCTCGACGATCTTAACGGGTAAGCCGTTGAATAAACGGGCCAGGTCTTTGGATGTGTACACATTCACATGGGGAGCCAGCTTGTCGCGCCAGCGGCGGGGGAGGTAATTGACGAAGAGTTTATTGCCAAAATGGTAGCCGCCATGCCAGTAGATGCCGTGGGTTTCAAAGGGGTAGCCGCGGTTGGGTACAAATACGGTCAAACGTCCGCCCGGTTTGAGTACGCGCACGATCTCCTTAACCGCCTCGGTATCGCTCTGCACATGTTCAAGTACCTCATGGCTTAAGACCAGATCAAAGCACGCATCCGGAAAGGGCAGTCCTTCTCCGGCACCGCAAACCACCTTCGTCCCCAAAGCGTGGGCTTCACGGGCGCGTTCATGCTCAATTTCCAGCCCAACCGCCAGAGAAGAATCTTGCCCCAAGCGGGTCAGGTAAGCGCCAACCCCACAGCCGTCTTCCAATACACTGCCGCGGCAGCGATCTTGAGCAGCCTGCCGAACCATGGACAACCGGCGATCTTGCCCGGCACGCCACACATAGGATGGTTCACCACGCTGGGCAGCTTTTGAGGAGGGGGTTGAGGGCATTTGTGAGTCTCCGGTTTATTCTTCCCCAAAGGGGACCCAGGCCAGCACCGTTGTGCCGCTGCCCGGTTCTGTGCTGATATCCACATCACCGCCGGCATTGCGAGCACGGGTATGCATGTTGGAAAGGCCATGGCCGATGGTGAGTTTTACTTTTTCAAGGTCAAAACCGCGACCGTCATCATGGACTTCCAATAGGGCGCGGTCGGCGGTGGCCCATAAGACTACATCCACATTGGCAGCGCGGGCATGCTTGGCGATATTAGCGAGCGCTTCCTGGCAGATATGGAACAATGCCACTGCCTGAGTGACCGGTAAGGTTTCCAACCCATCGGCCGGACCCTTAAGGTTCACTTCCAGCATGGTGTTCGTACGGAATTCATGCACCAGGCGTTGAACACCCTGCATCAGGCTTTCATCTAATAAATGGCGCGGGCGCAGATCCAGAATATAGGCGCGGATGTCGCGGATGGCAGCATTCAGATCGTCGATCGATTGGGCGATCCGGTGGCGGGCCTGATCGGGGTCATCTTCCAACAATAAACGGGCATGTTCCAACGTGAGTCCAACCGCATAAATGGACTGGATGATCCCGTCATGGAGGTCCATCCCGATGCGCTCGCGTTCTTCCAGAATGGCTAAACGGCGGCCTTGCAGACTGAGACGCACATTTTCGATCACCGTGCCAACCCAGGCACTGATGGCGGTTAAGAACTGCATTTCGAGATCATCAATGGGATGGGGCGAACAAAAGCCGACGCACAGCACTCCCAAGGCGCCGCTGCGTCCGGCCAGCGGGAAACATCCGATCTGGCAGATATCCGAAGGGGCGGCCGCATTGATATCTTTTGCGTCTTTTGGCTTAAATAAACGCGGCTGCCCGGAAGAAGCGGTTTGACCGATCGTGCCGTGACCAAGCTGATAGTGGTCGCGGTCAAAGAGGGGTTCGTTGGTCCGGCCGCGATGCAATACCAGACGCAACGTCTTACTATCTTCCTGGCGTAAGTAGATCTCGCCGATATCCAGGCGCAGGTATTCCATCACCTGATCCAAGGCTTTTTCCAGGATCTGATCGCTGTCGGTTGAAGCAGCCAATGTGGAAGCGAGTTGATTAAGTAATGCCAGGTTCTCATTGCGGCGGGTCAGCACACGATCGCGTTGGACAAGTTCACGGTACAAACGGGCATTGGAAATGGCAACCCCGGCATAGGATGCCAATATTTCGATCAATTCCTGATCTTCATCGTTGAAGGGCTGCTTGTTTTCTTTGTTGGTGATGTAGATATGACCGACCTGATGGTCACCCAATTGGATCGGAACGCCCAGGAATGACGTCATGATGGGGTGACCGGCCGGAAAGCCGGTACTACGCGGGTCCTTATCCAATTGGTTGACCCGCAGGGGTTTGTTGGTATGCATCAACTCACCCAGCAAACCAATCCCTTTGGGCGGATGCGCCAGACCTTTCACCTCTTCCTCACTCATGCCGGAGGTAATGAACCGTTCGAGCTCACCATCATCCCCCATGACGCCGACGGCAGCGAAAGAAGCCCCCAATAATTGGCAGGCAGTTTTAGAGATCCGTTCTAGTAAGGATTCAAGGGATATATCCTGCACAAGCTCAAGACTGGCTTGATGCAGAGCCGACAAACGTTCATTAAAAGTTCTACGTTTACCATTACCAGTAGACATCGTAACGGCAATTGTACAAGATTAAGCTGTGCGAGTCAATTAAACTATCTTTCGAAGATAATGTCTTGCCCGACCCAAAAACTGAGCTGATTCCCCCGCAGGGTGAAGGGTAATGAACCCGTACCGAGGTTTAACATGGGACCCTCACATGCAAAGGTGGTCGTATCCAGGATTTCCCCATCTTTTACCCAGATCATTTCGCCCGATTCGGTAAAAGTTAGATGATCTGCTTCCCAATCCTCACCTCCGGTGGTAAGGTACCAGGTACCGACCATCGAATACCGGCAGCCATTGGGCAGCCAAACTACATTATCGATGAAGGCGAGCACGATCATGAGAATCGCTACCAGAGTTGCTGCAATAGCCAATAGTTTCCAAAAAGGCATGCTTTTCGGAAACTTATCATTAAATTTAGCGAATCGGGAT
>DATMYN010000315.1:0-3042 GCA_035560875.1 Longilinea sp.
ATACTTATATAAAACGTTCAAAAGTCTTGTTATAATTTCGGAGAAGGTCTCTGATGAAACGAGCTACTTTACAAGTTATCATCAAATTCTTGATGCGTGTTCTCACCAGGACGGAATATCTAGGGCTGGAAAACGTGCCCGCTAATGGACCGGTGATCATTGCCACCAATCATATGAGCCGGCTTGATATCCCTGTCCTTTTCAATAATCCCGCCCGGCCTGATGTGAATGCACTGGTAACGACGAAGTATAAAAAACACTGGATCATCCGTTGGATCATCGATGCGGGCGAGGGGATTTGGCTGGATCGTGATACGGCTGATTTCTCCGCTTTCAGACAGGCTTCAGACCTGTTGAAACAAGGAAAATGTTTGGCTATATCTCCTGAAGGCACACGCAGTCACACCGATGGTCTGCAAGAAGGGAAGCCGGGCACCATTTTATTAGCGCTGCGCTGCAATGTACCGATCGTTCCGGTTGGGATCACTGGAACCAAAGGCGGCTTTAAAAAAATATTAATGCTGCGGCGGCCGAAATTAACCGCCACATTCGGACCGGCATTTTTACTTGAACCGGTGGATAGGGACAACCGCGAAGCAGATATGTTACGGTATACCGATGAAATGATGTGTCGGGTCGCGGCTGTTCTCCCCGAAAACTATCGGGGGGTATATAAAGACCATCCGCGATTGAAGGAATTACTGGCCGGCACTAAGTAGCTTTTCAATTGATAGAGAAGTTTATGGGCAGGTTATAACCCTGCCCATTTTTTTATACTGCCACTTTTTCCCATTCTTCCATCAATTCCTCTAATTTTGCTTGAGCTTTGGCTACGTCCAAACCAAGCTGACGTGCTTTTTCATAGGCATGGGCTTGTCCGGCAGCTTGTACTTCCCGGGTCAGGTGTTGGATCAAGGTTTCTTGCTCGTTGATCCGGTCCTCAAGCAGCGATAAGGTTTGGGTGCGCTGGCGGGTTTGCTTGCTGTTGTCGCGCGCCAAGGGTTTGGCCGGTAATAGTATTTGCCGTCTTACAGATCCGCCCACTTGGATCGCTCCGCGCAGTACATATTCTCGATATGTCCCATGAAAAACCAGAAGCTTACCATCCTTGATCTCCCAAAATTGGGTCCCGAGGCGGTCAAGCAGATAGCGGTCATGGGATACCAACAAGATCGTACCCTTGAAATTTTCCAACACCTGTTGAAGGGCTTCACGCGCCGGGATATCTAGGTGGTTGGTGGGCTCGTCCAGTAATAAGAAGTTGGCGCCATCCAGTGCCAATAATGCTAAAGCCAAGCGGGCACGTTCACCACCGCTGAGCGCTTTTAGGGGTTTAAATACATCATCTTCTTTGAACAGATACTGTGCCAAATTGCTGCGGGCTGCTTCGGCGTGCATTTCTTTATGGTTCAGGAACTCGTCCAGTACGGTCTGATCCCCATTGAGGGAATCGTGCGATTGGGCAAAGTAACCGATCTTGAGGCTGCCGCCTTTCTGCAGGCTGCCCTTTAACGGTTCAAGTTGCTCGGTGAGTACCTTTAAGAAGGTGGTCTTTCCGCATCCATTCGGTCCGATCAGCGCTGCGCATTCTCCTTGCCTCAGCACCAGGTCGCGTGCCGTGAAAAGGGTATTCCCCGGATAGCCAATAGTTACCTCACCGGCTCTCAGCACGATAGAACCACTTTCCTGTGTTGGGGTCAGGCGCGGTTTAATGCTGGGCGGACGGTGACTTTCCATTTTTATTCCGTTCACAATCCGGATAGCATCGATCACCTCAAGCCGCCGCTCTACATGCAAATCAAGTTCAGACCACTGTTTACCGGAACGTAATGCCATAATGCCATAATTTTCGACGATCGCCAGGTCCCGGCTGATGCGCCTCAGCAGACCCAAGGCGCGGGCATGTGTGCTGGCACGCACCCAGTTACGCTGGATGAAGTCCACCTCTTTGAGCAAGCGCTCTTTTTCCTCACGGAAGACGCGCTCATAATAATCCCAACGTTCCTGGCGCTGCAGTAGATACGAACTGTAATTCCCTGAATAGTTTTCAATTCCTTTGGGGCTCATTTCCCAAATCGTGTTGACCGTGTTATCCAAAAAGTAGCGGTCATGGCTCACGATCAACACCGCGCCATCCCACTCTTCCAGAGTATGTTCCAGCCATTCAATGGCTTCCATATCTAGGTGGTTGGTGGGCTCATCCAGCATGAGCAGGTCGGGTTTTTCCAGCAACAGACGCGCCAGCAGGGCACGTGTTTTCTGCCCACCGCTCAGGTGGTTGAGCGGGGTGTCCCAGTAGGCTTTGCCCAACCCCAAACCTTGCAGGGTTTGCTGGATACGCACGTCATATTCATAACCGCCGGCCTGTTCAAATTCAAGTTGTAGCTGGCCGTATTCATCGAGCAGAGTCTGGCTGTGATCACCGGCGCTCATTTGCGCTTCCATCGCGTTCAACCGGTCTTGTTTTGCCTGAAAATGTTCAAACAGGGAGAGCATTTCGGCATAGACAGTGTTTTCCCGGTCGGCAAAGGCATCCACGGCCTCCTGGCGCAGGTAACCCAGGCGGCGGCTGCGTGCCAAATACACCTGGCCGCGGGTCGGTTGGTTGATGCCGGCTAAAAGGAGTAATAGTGAGGTTTTACCGACCCCATTGGGGCCGATCAAACCGATTTTGCCGTCGTTAGGGATGGAAACATTGATGCCGCTGAAGAGATCGAATGCTCCAAAAGAGATACCTAGATTGTTGGCGGTAAGAATAGACATGGCTTCCTCGAAATGAGCAATAAAAGGTTGGTTCGATGCTGATATAAAAACAGCCGCAGCAGGGGCTCGCGACTGGTAAAAGGGGGTAAAAAAAACGGCCGCGAGCAGGAGTTTGCCGCAGCCGGTGATATTGCGTATATCTAAACGGTCAACAGGCGCACTCCGATAAGGAAGTGTTAGCGCCGCCAGTCCTGGAGGAGCGTTGCATGGGGGAAGTGGAAGTTACAAAGTAGATCATAATATCCTTCTAACGACTATAGTTTATCACAGTTTTTTTCC
>DATMYN010000316.1:0-5851 GCA_035560875.1 Longilinea sp.
GATTGAGGATACGGGTCTATCACCGCTATGGTTATCAGATCTGATCCTTAAAGTAATGTATTTCCAAGGTTACATGACCGGCTTTAAAATCTCTGAAGCCATTTGCTTACCTTTTTCTGGCGTGGTTGACCAAATCCTGGAATCACTAAAACGAGAAAAACTCATTGAAGTCCGCTCTTCCCAGATGGGATTAGGTGAAGGCGCCTATTTATATGCTATCACTAGCGCCGGTATTGCCCACGCCCGTGAAGCCTTGGAGCGCAGCCAATATGCCGGTCCAGCTCCGGTTCCTTTGGAAGATTATAACGAAAGCATACGTAAACAAAGCCGCGGCAGGGTCCAAGTAACCAGCCGGCTGATGCGCCAGGTGCTTTCTCATCTCGTGTTGTCCGAAAAGACTTTCCACCGATTAGGACCGGCTGTGAATTCTGGAACTTCCATGTTCATTTACGGCCCTCCCGGTAATGGTAAAACGAGTATTGCCCGTTCTATTGGGAACCTGATCCTGACTCAAACCATGTATGTTCCTTTTGCCATCCATATTGATGGCCAGGTGATCAAACTTTTCGACTCGGTCAACCATCAATTGGCTCCTGAAGACGATAATAATGCTCCTGGGACCGGTTCGCTCCGTCCAGCCCAACGCCGTGACCCGCGCTGGATGCGCATCCGCAGACCCTTTATTGTGGTTGGCGGTGAGTTGACCATGGCTGGACTGGATCTGGTTTTTGATGATGTTGTAAAGTTTTATGAAGCCCCCTTCCAGGTAAAAGCGAACGGCGGTATCTTGTTGATCGATGACTTTGGCCGCCAACAAGTCCGCCCTCGAGATCTTTTGAACCGGTGGATCGTACCATTAGAGAACCGCATCGACTACTTAAGTCTACATACCGGCCGCAAGATCGAAGTTCCTTTTGATGTACTGGTGATGTTCTCCACCAACTTGCCTCCCAAAGACCTAGTTGATGAAGCTTTCCTGCGCCGCCTACGCCACAAAATTGAGATTGGGGATCCTTCTTATGAAGAATACCGCGAGGTCTTCCGCAGGGTCGCTTCCAGCAAAGGTGTCAAATATGACGACCAGGGATTAGCCTATCTACTCCAGCAGTATTACATCACAGCCAATCGCAAACTGCGGGCGTCGCACCCACGTGATCTGTGTGATCAGATCCTTGACATCGCTCGCTATATTGGCGAAGAACCTGCCATGACACGCGATCTTATCGATAAAGCTGCTGAATCTTATTTCGTTGAGTTATAACCTATGTTAAAACCCTTAGAAAAGCCCCTCATTATCGGACATCGGGGAGCGTGCGCGCTTGCCCCGGAGAATACCATGGCGTCCTTTCGATTAGCGTTTGAACACAAAGCTGATGCGATTGAATTTGACACGAAATTAAGCAGTGATGGCGTTGTCGTGATCATCCACGATCAAACCCTTGACCGGACAACGAACGGAAAGGGGAAAGTAATTGATACCCCCTTGGAAGAACTTAGAAAACTTGACGCTGGATCAAAGTTCTCTCCCAATTTTACAGGCGAAAAGATCCCCACCTTGGATGAGTTGTTCGGCGAGTTGGGTGGAAAATTTTTTATGAATATCGAATTGACCAATTATGCCAGCCCTAAGGATGCATTGGTTAACAACGTGGTGGAACTGATCCGAAAACATAAAGTAGAAAGTTCCGTGATGTTTTCGAGTTTCAATGCAAACAACTTGATCAAAGCCCGTCAACTGATCCCCGAAGTACCCGTTGGTTTACTAGCGCTTAAAGGATTTATGGGAGCATTTTCCCGTTATCCGTTTGGAGTCAGCATTTCACCGGAATACACCCACCCGTACTTTTCGGACGCGACGACCAATTTTATTCACGCCGAACACAACCGCGGTAGACGGGTAAATGTTTGGACGGTTAATGATCCCGCCGATATTCGCCGCTTGGTTCTAGATCATGTTGATGGAATCATGGGAGACGATCCTCGTTTGGTCAGGCAAGTCGTGGAGGGATAGTGATCCCGTCACAGTGGGTGGAAGATGCAGTGGTGAGGGTCTCCGGTTTTGTCCGGATGACCCCTTTGACCTTTGACCCAAAATTAAATTTGATCCTAAAATGGGAAAATCATCAGGTAACAGGATCCTTTAAATTACGGGGGGCCGCGAATAAGATTTTGTCTCTTACTGAAATGGAGCAAAAAAGAGGGTTGGTGGCAGCCTCTGCGGGAAACCACGGTCAAGGGGTAGCCTTAGTGGCTCGTCAAGTGGGCTGCCGATCGATCGTGTTCTGTCCATCTTCAACGCCGTTGACTAAGTTGAATGCCATGCGAGCTCTCGGGGCTGAACTTCATCTTATTGATGGGGATTACGCAACGGTTGAAAAACAAGCTGAAGAATATGCCATTATGCAGCAGATGACCTGGATCTCTCCATATAACGATGGACAGGTCATCGCTGGTCAAGGTACGATCGGTTTAGAAATCCTCCGCCAAATGGATCCCTTTGTAGCCAAAGTTTGTGTTGTACCCATCGGCGGAGGTGGGATGTTGAGTGGTATCGGTGCTGCGTTTGAGAATATAAAAAATCCTGTCAAGATCATCGGTGCTCAATCAACCGCTTCCCCATTTTTCCATTCACTATTCCACCACGGAAATCAATCTGGCCAAGTCGAACTCCCCAGTTTAGCTGATGGGTTAGCCGGTGCGGTCGAAGAAAATTCGATCACTATTCCAATGGTTAATAAATATGCGCAAGATATCATTCTGGTGGATGAGGAAGAAATTGGTCAGGCCATTGCTTTTTGTTGGTATCATTTCGGTGAACGCATCGAAGGTTCGGCAGCAGCAGCGCTGGCAGCCGTATTGACCGGAAAAATTTCTGAACGACCTGCATTAGTTATCCTGAGTGGTGGTAATATTCAACCGGAGCTTCATCAAGAACTTATCGATCGATGGCCATTATCTTCAATGGAGAATTTTAATTAATGCGGTCTAGTTTACATCACTCAAGTCATCGTTTCGCTTCATGTATGCTGGCAGCCTGCATGGTCATTACCTCTTTGTCACAAGCCATCACCGTAAAAGCTCAAAGCCTGGACCCTGCAGCTCAAGCTTTGGCATTACTGAACCAGTTGACCCCTGAAGAACGGGTCGGTCAATTATTCCTGGTGACCTTTCAAGGAAGCGATGCAAGTGAAAACTCCCAGATCTATGATCTGATCGTAAATCACCATGTAGGTGGAGTTGTACTGACCGCTGAAAACGATAATTTCATCGGTCCCGATAACACACCTTATCAAACCGCCAGTCTGATCCAAACCCTCCAATCTGCTGATTGGCAGGCAACTCAAACCAATACCCCCGACCAATCTGTTGTGGCAACACCGACCGGTGGAGAGAATCATTACATTCCTTTGTTCGTCGGCATTTCTCAAGAAGGTGATCAAGGTACATATGACCAGATCATGAATGGATTGACCTCCCTACCAAACGAAATGGCGATAGGAGCAACGTTCAACCCCGATCTAGCCGAACAAGTCGGTGAGATCATCGGTGAGGAACTAAGCACATTAGGCTTTAACCTCTTTTTTGGTCCATCATTAGATGTATTGGATGTTCAATATACCGAAACCGGTGAAGATCTGGGCGTACGTACATTTGGTGGTGATCCCTATTGGGTAGGTATGATGGGACAATCCATGATCAGTGGGATCCACGCTGGAAGCAACAATCAAATTTTAGTGATCTCCAGACATTTTCCAGGTCGGGGAAGTTCAGACCGGCCGATGGAAGAAGAAGTTGCCACGATCCGAAAATCCCTCGAGCAGCTTCAACAGATCGACCTGGCCCCATTCTTTGCCGTTACAGGCAACGCCCCGGATGCGGCTTCAACCACCGATGGGTTATTGGTATCCCATATCCGCTATCAAGGTTTACAAGGAAATATCCGGGCAACCACACGTCCGGTCAGCTTCGATGCCACCTCCTTGGAGCAGATCATCTCCTTGCCCGCTCTGGCTGCATGGCGCGATACCGGTGGGCTTATCATCAGCGATGATCTGGGGACCTTGGCGGTACAACGCTTTTTTGACCCAACTGGTTTGGCTTTTGATGCCCGGTTAGTAGCAAGAAACGCATTCCTGGCCGGCAATGACATGTTGTATATGGGTAATATCCTTTCCACCGGCGATCCCGATACCTACACGACTATCATTCACACATTGGACAGCTTTGCTCAAAAATACAGTGAGGACCCAGCCTTTGCTCAACGGGTAGATGAAGCCGTGTTACGTCTGTTAACCCTTAAGTTCACGTTATACTCAACTTTTAACCTGAATGACATCCTATCCAACTTGGGTTCATTGGCTACATTAAACCAATCCTCACAGACTACCTTTGAAGTAGCCCGTCAAGGCGCCACCTTGGTCAGTCCGGATGAGTTAACCCTCACCGATACACTCCCTAATCCCCCTTCGTCCCAAGACCGGATCGTTTTCCTGACCGACGAAAGATACTACCAGCAATGTTCAACCTGTGAAACCCAACTACGCTTGTCGCGCGACTCCCTGCAAAACGCGATTCTAAGGTTATACGGTCCACAAGCCGACGCATTGGTTCAACCTCAACAATTATCCTCGTATGGGTTTGATGATCTGCTGATGATGATGGATGATCCAACCGCATCACTTGACTTAGAAAATGACCTTCAGCGCGCCGATTGGGTGGTTGTATCGATCTCTGATCTTGACCCAAATGTCAGTACATCCTCTGCATTTAGACGTCTATTGGCAGAGAGAGCAGATCTATTACGGAATAAGCGGGTTATTGTTTTTGCTTTTTCAGCCCCTTACTACCTGGATTCGACAGATATATCAAAGATCACTGCCTATTATGGTTTGTTTTCGGCCGGTTCTGCCTTTGTTGATGTTGCCGCCAGGCTTCTCTTCCATGAATTGACGCCTGAAGGTTCACTGCCTGTTTCGGTTGCCGGCGTTGGATATGATCTCATCACTGCCATGTCACCTGATCCTGCTCAAGTGATCACATTATTCCTTGACCTACCCGAAGACCAAGCCATATCGGTTGACGCATCACCACAGCCTACTACGGCCCCAGCATTTAATATCGGCGATACGATCACCATACGGACCGGGGTGATCATCGATCATAATGGAAATCCCGTTCCGGATGGTACCATTGTGCGCTTTATCTTCTCCTCGACAGGAGAGGCAACATCTACCCAGCAAACCGAAATCATGACCACTCAAGGGGTAGCCTGGACGACCTATCGGATCGAATCAACAGGATTATTAGAGATCCGGGCGATCAGTGACCCGGCGGTTTTAAGTGAGGTGATGCAGATAGAGATGAATGACGAAGGGACGAGTGTGATCACTGCTTTTGAGCCAACCCCCTTCCCTACCATTACACTTCAGGCAGGGATAGACAATGAAGTTACGGAAAATGTGAGCAGTAACAATGGGTCCAGCGGATTTAACCATCCTAATGCACTGGATTGGCTTTTATGTCTATTCTTAACTGTTGCTATAGGTACTGCCGCGTACATTTTGGCCAATCGTTTCATTTCCACGCGCTGGGGTGTGCGCTGGTGCCTTACAACCGGTATGGGGGGTATGTTAGCCTTCCTGATCGCTAATATTTTACGCTTATCGGAAATATATGAAACCTTTACATGGAAAACCGGCAATATTGTTCTGATCCAGGTTGGAGGATTGTTAGCTGGTTGGGCTTTTGGGATCGTTTGGTATTTTTGGCCGGATCTACAAGCGAGAGTAAAGAAATTAGCGAATAATCGACAAGATAAACCCTAAAACGATTAAGCCGCTCAATATAATAA
>DATMYN010000317.1:0-2246 GCA_035560875.1 Longilinea sp.
CCCGCAGCTCCGCCGCCGTTACAGCGGACTGGGGGCGTATGGGGTTACTAAACTGGCCAATATCCTCTTTACGGCCGGGTTGAATACACGCATTGCCCAAACCGGGGTGCGAGCGTTCGCGGCAGACCCGGGGTTGGTGAAGACTGATATCGGTATGAAAGGCACACCCGGGCTGGTTTCGTGGGTATGGAAGATCCGCCGCTCGGGGGGGACCTCCGCCGCGGTACCGGCACAGAGTATCTTCTACCTATTGACTGAACCATCCCTTATGGGTACGCGTGAGATCTATTGGAAAGACAGCCATCCACGGCGTGCCAGCCGGGCTGCCCTTGACCCTGATGAAGCGGCCCGTTTGTGGGAGTATTCGGAGCAGATTTGCGGTTTACACCCGGAGAAAGAAAATGAATAAGAACTTAACGCCGACCTACCAACATACCGCCCTGATCAGCGGGGCAGCCGGGGGATTAGGGAAAGCCTTTGCAGTAGAGTGCGCCAGCCGCGGTTGGGATGTATTCCTGACCGATACAGCCGATGGAGCACTGCAAACCCTGGCAGAGGGGTTACGCAACAGCTATGGTGTGAAAGTGCACACCCACAGTTGCGATCTCACCGACCAAGCCTCACGTCAGACCTTGTTCGACCGGCTGGGCGGGGATGGGATCACCCTGACCGAACTCATCAATGTGGCCGGGGTCGACCACGAGGGGTTGTTCTTCGACCAAACCGCCCGGCAGATCCAAACCATCATCCGCTTGAACGTCGAAGGCACGCTGACCATGATCCATGAGATCCTGCCGCACAGAATGAAAGAGACACCTTTCCATATCATCAACGTGTGCAGCCTGGCCGGTTTTTACCCCATGCCGGTCAAAGCCACCTATGCCGCTTCAAAGCGCTTTCTGTTGGATTTCTCATTGGCATTGCGTGAAGAAGTACGTCCACTGGGGGTAACCGTTACGGCGCTGTGCCCGGCCGGGATGCCCACCAATGAGGAATGCCGGAGATCGATCGAGTCGCAAGGGTTAGCCGGGCAGTTGACCACCATGGATGTGGGACGGGTGGCCAACCAGACCATCAATGCGGCGTTAGCCGGCAAAGCCGTGGTCATCCCCGGGGAGATGAACCGCTGGCTGCAGCGCTTGGGGGCGCTGGTGCCGCGCACGATATTAGCCAAGTTGATCGCGGGACGCTGGATGACGACCCGCCGGAGAGTGGTGCTGCAGGGCGGCCTGCCGTAAGGTAAACGAAAGAGATCCCTGATGGAATTACTCATCGGGGATCTTTAATCAATATTCAACTGAAGCGTATTGAGAAATTCCTCTTGGTTACCAGCCAACTCATGCACATCGTCCAACTCTGTCCAAAACCATTCCAAATGGATGGGTCCAGGACTACCGTCACTGGGGTCGTGTTCATCATGGCGCCAGGAGGGAGGGGTTTCTTCAAGACAGCGCAAATGATAGAAAAAGCGGTGGTGGATTTCGTCCAAACCCACATCCTTCATGTAACGGATGGAAGCCCCCAGGCAGCCGTTAAACTCCAGATTCATCAATCCGGTCTCCTCCTCAACCTCGCGCAGCACGGCGGAGACCAGGTCTTCACCTTGCTTCACCGTCCCGCCCGCTACTTGGAGGCCGGATTCGGGAAAATCCACGTGGCGCATGAGCAGCAGCCGTTTACCGGAAGTAATATAGGCGTATACTTTTTGCTTCAAAGCGGGCATGGTACTTTATCCTTGTAAGAACCGGTTGACCACATCTAGAGGGGCACCGGTCTTCTGGCTCACCTGCTGTGGGGATAACCCGGAGGCATGTAAGCGTTTTATGAAAGTCTGCATTGATTCTCCAACCTCGATCAAATGATGGTCGGGGTCGAAGAAGCGGACCGTACGCTGCCCCCACGGTTCTTCGTGTAGGGGATGTAGGAATTCTACACCACTTGCCACCAATTTTTCGACTATTCCTTCAATGTCCTCACATTCAAAACTGAGCTCGAAACGGTTGGCGGTGCTTGTAGAGGTTGCATCCACTCCCAGCGTTTGAGGGATGATGTGCTCCGGCCAAACCTCCCACAAGCTGATGCCGCCTTCCAGGATGACATCTTTGCCCATATCGATCTCAATGTGCTGGCCCAGCACCTGGGTATAGAAAGTCTTGGAGAGTTGAATGTCTTTTACGAAGATGGCAACGGAATGGTAAATAATTTGTGACATATCGATCCCTAATGACTTACTCTATTGACTAACT
>DATMYN010000318.1:0-3926 GCA_035560875.1 Longilinea sp.
AACTCGGGAAAGGTCATATTGCGGAAGTATTTGCCCAACTCTACACCCTCGAGCGCGGCGGTAATATCTTCTTCGTTCACCTTCCAGCCGACCAGCAGCTTTTCCACTTCAGCACTTTCGCCGCCGCCAAAATAATCCCCATAGAATTTGATGCATGTGATCAAGCCTTTTTCCACCTGCATCAAAGCGGTCACCTCACCACATTCAAAGCGTTTGCTTTTGCGGGCGTTGTATTTGGGTGATGCTCCATAATTCCACTCCCAAGTGGCATATTTCTCATCCCGCAAGCGAGTGATCCGGGCAATATCCTGTGGGGTAAAGGTGTGTTCTTCCAACTCACCGGCTTCAAACATATTCTTTACCAGCAGCGCCTTGAACTCGGCTACACTGGCAGCGCCCTGCATGTGTTCGGAAATGTTGGTGACCCGGCTGCGGATGGATTTGATCCCCTTGGACTCGATCTTATCCTGCTTGACCGTCAGGACTTGCTCGATCACATCCAGATCGGAGTTGAACAACAAGGTGCCGTGATGCAGCATTCGGTTACCCTTATGGTACTGTGAATTGCCGGAAAACTTCTTGCCTTCAATGGTGAGGTCGTTGCGGCTGTTGAATTCGGCGGTAATACCCAATTTTGCCAAGGCCTTGATCACCGGGGTGGTGAATACCTTAAAATCGAAATCCCCGATCACATTTTTATCAACGATAAAGGTGAAATTTAAGTTTCCGAGGTCGTGGTACACGGCGCCTCCGCCGGAGAGCCGGCGGACAACCCGAATATCATGCGTCCGCACATACTCCTGGTTGATCTCTTCGACCGTATTCTGGTGTTTACCCACAACAACGGTGTTATGGTTTTGCCACAACATAAAATAGGATTGGGTTCGATCGAGGGATTCGAAAACGTATTCTTCACAGGCCAAATTATAGTAAGGATCGGTACTAGTGCAGTCGAAGAAGATCACGGGCAACCTCTTAAGATCGTAATTGATTTAATCAAGATTGAATTTTACCAGAGGTGATGGAAATAGCACTTGCTTGTGGAATGAATGACAAAAAGACCCTAAGGATATCGATCCCTTAGGGTCAAATAGATGGAATGATTTTAAAGCTATGGGTAAAACTACATGCTTACATATCCAGCAGTCGTGAACGTTGGAACATCATCATACAGGCTACTACCAGGGCTGCATCGATTGCGATCACAACTCCGGCAGCCCAAGGGAGGATAGCCCCCAGGTCCATGTGGTTAAGAGCGTTCATGATCGGCTGTGTTATCGAAGCCGGCGCAAACTGCAGGAAGAGCATTGGAATGAACCAGATCGCCATAAAGCCCAAGCTCAAACGTTGGTACGCCTGGCGGACACTTTCGGCTTTCAAAGAAATCAATACACCCAGGGCGCTGATCAACACCGAGGCCAATAAAGAGGCAGCCAGGGCACTAAAGAACAAACCCAGATCATAAAAAGCGATACCACCGTCAGGGAAGGCAATATTTATGGTTACGGCTCCTAAAAGCAAACCACCGGTTGAGAGTCCCCAACCGTACAGCACGCTGGCAGCTAGTTTACCGAACAGGATCGCCCGGTCAGACAGACGGCTGGCTAAAAGAGTTTCCAGGGTATGCCGTTCGCGTTCACCGGCAAATGCATCCGCCACCACGCTCATGCACAAGAACAAGGGTAACCAAGACCATACCAAGATCACGGTCGGTTCGACCAAAAATGCCCGCCCGCTTTGCAGCGGAACGAAGATACCCATAATTCCTAAAAGCAGCAGCATGGTCAACGGGCCACCTCGGCGGGAGCCGCGCTGCAGCAAGACCTCTTTCCACTCTTTCCATACAATGACGGCCATATCACTGATCATTGCTTTTTTCCTCCTCCATAAGGGTCAAAAATACCTCTTCCAAGCTGGCCGCGCCTTTGCGCACCTCTTCGATTTCCACACCGGCGGCAGCGATCAAGCTTACCAAGGGGGCAGTTTCCGGCTGACCGTTGAGCGAAATGGTCAGATGATGTTCTTTCAACTCCAGGCTGTGTACTTCGCTGCGCTGGCGCAGTTGGGAAAGAAGTGCCTCGTTGAAACCTTTACCGATGACCTCGATCCGGCTGCCACCCTGCTTCAGCCGTAAAGTGTCCGGTGTACCGATACTCAATATCCTTCCATGACGGATCACCGCCACCTGATCACACAGCTTTTCTGCTTCGGCTAAATTATGGGTGGTCAAGAACACGGTCACATTTTGTTTACGGGCCAGGTTGATCAAGTTTTCATGCAGTTCTGCGGCGGCCACCGGGTCCAGTCCTGCCGTAGGTTCATCCAGGAATAAAAGGGCTGGTTTATGCAGCAAGGCGCGGGCGATAGCCAGTTTTTGTTTCATGCCGCGGCTCCAAGTGCTCACGGTATCACCGCGCCGGTCCCATAAACCCATGCTCTGTAACAGCTCTTGAATACGGGCAGCGCGTTCCACCTTATTTAATCGCCATACCCGCCCGTAGAATTCCAGGTTATCGATGGCGCTCAAGCGCTCATACAAACCGGTATGTTCCAAAAGCGCGCCGGTCTGTAAGCGGATGGCATCCGCTTCTGTGCGGGTGTCAAAATGCAATACTTTGGCGCTGCCTGAATCGGGCGCCAACAACCCCAGTAAAAGCCGGATGGTGGTGGTTTTTCCGGAACCGTTAGGACCCAGGAAGCCGAAAATGGCGCCTGAATCCACCGTCATACTGATCCCATCGACTGCCTTCACATCCCCGAAGGAACGTGACAGAGAATCGGTTTGGATGGCAATATTTGTCATGCTATATTTCTCCTTTGAATCCACATGGTTAGCCCATGATGTCTTGCATGGTTTTACGGTACTGCCGGAATGCCTCAGCCCCGGCAGCGGTCAAGCGGCACAGCGTTTGAGGGACTTTGCCGCGGAAGGTCTTTGTGATCTGAATGTATCCGGCCTCTTCCAGCTTAGTGAGGTGAGTGGAAAGGTTGCCGCGGGTCAAACCGGTTTCGCCCAATAAGAACAGAAAATCCACCTGTTCAACCACATTGAGAATAGAGATGATATGCAGCCGGGCCGGCTCATGGATGATGCGGTCCACATCCATGGGTACAGGACTCATACTTCACCTTCGGCCGGCAGAGGATATCGTTTGAGGTAAGCCGCTAACACAAATGCACCTGAAATCATCCACATCAATCCCGTACCGCCTAGTAGGATGGCGATCGCCATCTGGTCGGAAACGCCAACAATACTTAGGATGATGCCGGTAAGCAAAGGCACAGCCGCCAGCCAATAAAAACGGGCAACACCAATAACGCTGCCGATATAGAACTCCAGCAGACTCATAAAGAATCCGCAGATTACAGGGATGATGGTCAACCGGATCCACTCAGAGGCCAGCGATAAGCCGATGGTGGTCAATGCCCCTACCGCACCGCTGACTAGCGCTACAAACCAACGCCTTTTACTGGTCCGTTCACGGTACTGCACAAAACCGCTGCGCGGGTAAGTGATCTTTTCTTTTAGTTTTCTCACCGCATACCGGCAGGCAAAGATCAAACCGAGGATTATGACCGGCTGCAGGAAACCGGTGAGCACTGCCTTTAGGGGTGATGATGAAAGCAATTCCAACGCAAGGTAAAAAGCACCTACCAGGAAAAGTGCTGCTCCGCCGCCAAGCTCGGAAATGCCATCCACATACCAGTATTGTTGGGTTCGTTTACGTATGGTTTCGTAATCCAGATTCATATTCATCTCTTTTGGTTTGCTTCACAAACTAGTTTGCTTAGTATACATCCAAAACTCTACCTGTCAAGGGTAGATCTGTTTCTTTAATGGTCTATTGACTAATTCAAGCGCACAACAAATATGATATAGTTAAGCCAATAAAGGTATTGGTGGGGTAATTAAGTAAACACATATC
>DATMYN010000319.1:0-5371 GCA_035560875.1 Longilinea sp.
ATCGGGTCTTGCGCGGCTGCAAGGAAATCAAAAGGGCACCGCGGCCAACGGCCTGTTTCACCCGCAGCCACCACAGGGGTGCTTCTTCGTGAAGGTCCGCAGCCACCGCGACGATCACGCTGCCTTTTCCAAGCTCTCCCAAGTTGCTATCTTTCGCCATCCCGACCTGAGCCGTTACATCCCCGCCGGCCATCACACTTAATAATCGCAGCTTACCGCCGCGGGCTTTGGTGATCATCGCCAAGTTGTAATAATCTTCATTGGAAAGGTTCCCGCTGGCTACGGTTACCATCTTTTCACCGGCATTCTTGAGCATGGTGCCGGCCAGGCTGATGGCATCTTCCCAATTGATCGGTACCAATTTTCCGTTCTTGCGGGCTAATGGTTTGGTTACGCGCTGGTCGCTCTCGGTAAAGTGGTAGCCAAAGCGGCCTTTGTCGCAGATCCAAATCTCATTGACATTTTCGTTTTGGCGCGGCATCACCCGTTTGATAACCGCCTGACCACCGGTTTTTACCTCTCGGCGGACGTTGAAATCGATATTACAGCCGACCGGGCATAAGGTGCAGATGGAAGCGGCGGCGTTCATTTCCCAAGGTCGGGCGCCAAAGCGGAAATCGGATGTGGTCAATGCCCCTACCGGACAAATATCACTGGTATTCCCGGACCAGATCGAATCAAACCCGGGTTTGGATTGGGTAATGATCTCAAGCGACCGGCCACGCTGGTAGAAACCGATCACGGGATCATCCACCAATTCCTTTTGGAAACGCACACAGCGTCCGCATTGGATACAGCGTTCCCGATCAAGCCAGATCAACTCTCCCAAGGGAACATGCTTTTGTAAATGCATCTTCTCGTCGATTTTAAAACGGCTTACACTGGCGCCATCGGCCATGGTCAAATTCTGCAGCGGACACTCACCACCTTTATCGCAGATAGGACAATCCAGGGGGTGGGATGTAAGAATGAATTCAACAACCTCTTTACGGGCTGTTTTCACCTTTTCACTGGCTGTCAGCACCACCATTCCTTCGGAGACCGGTGTAGTGCAGGCGGTTTCCAGCTTCGGTCCAAATTGGATCTTTGGCTTTCCATCCGCTTCAAGAACAGGTTGGCGGGTAGCCGGGTCCATAGCCGGACGGCCGATTTCCACCAGGCACATCCGGCACATTCCCACCGGTTCCATTTTGGGATGGTAACAAAAAACAGGGATGTGAATATCCGCCATGCGGGCCGCGTTCACGATCAGTGTACCTTCGGGTACACTCAACACCTGTTGGTCTATCGTTAATGTCACCTGTTTTGGCATAAACCCTCAACACATAAACGAAGGATCATTGAATGAATTCCTCAAAATCTGAGCGGAATTTCTGCACGCCGGATAGGACCGCGCTGACAGAAAATTCACCCAACGGACACAAACATTTCCCTTGAATCTGCCTGGCGACTGCGGCCAACAGGTCGATATCTTCTTTGGTAGCTTTTCCGGCCAAGATCCGTTTGGTGATGGTGTTCATCCAGTACGTACCTTCCCGGCAGGGAGTACATTTTCCGCATGACTCGTGCTTAAAGAAACTTACTGTCTTGTTCACCACCCAGGCCGCGTTGACGCTGTCATCCAACACGATCACCGAGGCGGATCCCAGGGGCGAACCAAGGTTCGCCATCACCGATTCGTAATCCAACGGGGTATCCAAGGCCTTATCATCAGCCGGGATCAAGTTTGAGGAAGCCCCCGCCGGCATAATGGCTTTAATGGTACGACCTTCGGGTACACCTCCACCGTAGTTAAAGATCAACTCACGGAAGGTGATCCCCATGGGGAGTTCATAATTACCGGGTTTGTTGATGCAGCCCGAAAGGCAGAAGATCTTTACACCAGGGCTTTTTTCGGTACCGAATTGGCGGTACCAGGCTGCCCCATTTTGGATGATGGGAGCCACGTTGGTTAATGTTTCCACATTGTTGATCACAGTGGGTTTGCCGTACAAGCCATAGACCGCCGGGAAAGGCGGGCGCAAGCGTGGTTGGCCGAGATTACCTTCGATCGACTCCAGCAGAGCCGATTCCTCACCGCAGATATAAGCTCCTGCCCCCAAATGGGTTTGAAGATCGAGGTTGTAAGGACTGCCGAGAACCTTTTCGCCCAACAGGCCGGCTTTGTGCAACTCAGCGATACAGGCATCCAGCTTTTTAGCCAACTGCCAGAATTCACCCCGTAAATAAACAAACCCCAAATTCGCCTGAACCGCATAGGAAGCCAGCATCAACCCTTCCAGGAATTGGTAAGGGTTATTTTCCATAACCTCCCGGTCTTTGAACGTGCCAGGTTCGGATTCATCCGCATTGGCGACCACGTAATGCGGCCAGATGGTGGTGGGTAGGAAGCTCCACTTGGTACCGGCGGGGAACCCCGCTCCACCCCGGCCGCGCAAGCCGGAATTCTTGATCTCATTCATCACATCCACCGGCTGCAATGTGGTAACCGCTTTTCGGAAAGCCTCAAACCCGCCGTTCTGGCGGTAAACCTCAAGTTGATCGAGGTTAGGGATCTCACGATGGCGCAGCAAGATCAAGGGAGTGGTCATTTTTTCACCTCCCCGGCTGCTTTATCGCGCAGGTCATCGATCACTTTGAGGGCGCTTTTCACACTTTGGTTCTCGTGGTAGACAATATCTCCATCACCCTGCACCTGGAAAACCGGCGCCCGGTGGCAGCCGGCCAGGCATTTTACTTCTTCGATGGTGATCAATCCATCTGCTGTGGTTTCACCGATCTTAATGCCCACGTTTTGGCATAGATTCTTCAAGAAATCCTCAGCCCCTTGCAACGCGCAGGGCATATCCGTACATACCTGGATGCGGTACCGTCCGGCCGGTTCGTCATAAAACAAGGTATAGAACCCAACCACCGAAACAACCTCTGTCGGGGTGATCTCACAGATCTCGGCGATGTCTTCCACCGATTGGCGGCTCACATACCCATTTTGCCGCTGCGCCAGGTATAAAAGGGGCATCACCGCTGAACGGTGTCTATCCGCCGGATACTTGGCTAGAATATTTGAGATCTCAGCTTGGTTTTTCGTCAGCAACTCGTTCACCGGTCAGCATCTCCCAGAACAATATCCACACTACCGATAATACCCACCACATCCGCCACAAAGCGGTTGCGGGTCATCAGCGGCAGCGCCTGTAAGGCGATGAAGGACGGGGTGCGGTAATGCACCCGCAAGGGTTTGTTGCTCCCATCGGATTCCATGTACACTCCCAACTCTCCCTTTGGCGATTCGGTGGCGGTGTAGACATTCCCAGCCGGTACAGGGTAACCCTCGGTCCAGATCTTGAAATGGTGGATGAGCGCTTCCATACTCACCCCTATCTCCGAGCGCGGCGGAGGCACCACCTTGCGGTCATCGGTGCGCACCGTTCCACCGGGCAGCTTTTTCATTGCTTGTTCGATGATGCGCAGCGATTGGCGCATCTCTGCCACCCTCACCAGATAGCGCGAGTAAATATCACCCTCTTTTTGGGTGGGGATCTCAAAATCATACTGTTCATATCCGCTGTAGGGGCGGTCTTTGCGTACATCGCCAGCTACACCGCTGCCGCGCAAGACCGGTCCGCTCAATCCCCAGCGGATGCAGTCTTCTCCACTGAGCACGCCAATATGGCGGGTGCGTTCCAGGAAAAGCTGGTTGGTGGTGAGGAGGGATTCATACTCATCGATGCGCTTGGGGAAAACATCCAATATCTTGCGCACGGCGCCGTCGAATTCAACCGGCACATCCCGCCATAATCCGCCCGGGCGGATGTAGGTAGTCATCATGCGCGCCCCTGAACACAGCTCGAACACATCCAAGATCAGCTCACGCTCACGCATGCAGTACAGGAATACCGACATGGCAGCCAGATCAAGGGAGGATGTTCCCAGCCACACCAAATGAGAATTCAAACGGGTTAATTCCGCCAAGATCACGCGGATGGTTTGCGCCCGGGGAGGGACATCCAGGTCTAGCAGTTTTTCCAAAGCCAGACAGTAGGCCAGGTTATTACCGCATGGGTTCATGTAATCCAACCGGTCGGTCATCACTTCGGCCTTCTGGTAGATCTTAGCTTCCATGTTCTTTTCCACACCGGTGTGCAAGAAACCGATATCCGGTATACAGTTGAGAACAATCTCGCCATCCAGCTCAAGTAAGAGGCGCAGCACCCCGTGCGTACTGGGATGCTGGGGGCCCATGTTAAGCAGCATTGTTTCACCGCTTAGGGCACGTTCAGAAACAAGATGGCGCATATCCTCTAACGTTACTTCGCGAAACTCAGGCATAGCTCACTCTTTCGGATGTGGTTTGTGCTGAGCGATTTGCTCATAGTTAAAGGTGAACTGCGGTTCCTCATACCCTAGGGGGTAATCCTTCCGCAATGGGTGACCTTCCCAATCATACGGCATCAAGATCCGGCGGGGATCGGGGTGGCCTTCAAAGTGGATACCGAACATATCCCAGATCTCACGTTCATGCCAATTGGCGTTCGGGTAAACTGGGGTGAGGCTGGGGATGGATGGATTATTCCCATCCACCGGTACACGTAACCCGATCAGAAAATGTTCCTTGGTGGAATAGCAGCGGTACACCACATGAAAACGCGGGGATTGCTGCGGCCAGTAGTCTACCGCCGTCTCCATTACCAGCATATCAAAACCAAAATCATCGCGCAGAGACTGGGCAGCCGCCACCACCTGATCAGCTTTCAGGACCAGGCTGGTATCACCACAACTCTCGGTTATGGCAGCGGAATATTGTTTTTCTAGCGCAGAGGCAGCTTTTTGGAGTGTGTTGGCCATTTGCTACCCTTTCTGCCAATCTTTTAGCTTCTGGTGGTTGATCTTGTCGTGCAACGTCAAGATCCCGTGGATCAAACCTTCCGGACGGGGCGGGCAGCCGGCGACATACACATCCACTGGGACGACCTCATCTACACCCTGTAAGATGGCGTAGTTATTGAACACACCCCCGCAGGAAGCACAGTCACCCATTGAGATCACATATTTAGGGTCGGGCATCTGATCGTACAACTGGCGCAGTACCGGGGCCATCTTGCGGGATACCCGCCCGGCGACGATCATCAGGTCAGATTGGCGCGGGCTGGCACGCATTAACTCCATCCCAAACCGGCTCATATCATAATTCGCAGCCTGGGCCGACATCATCTCGATCGCACAGCAAGCCAAGCCGAAGAGCATCGGCCACATGGAGTTGGTGCGCGCCCAGTTCACCATTTGCTCCATTGTGGTTGTCACAACCCCCATGTTGCCCATTTTTTGCTCTACTCCCATTCAAGGGCTCCTTTCTTCCATGCATACACAAAGC
>DATMYN010000320.1:0-2581 GCA_035560875.1 Longilinea sp.
ACCAGCCAAAACAGCATCAGCAGGTCAATGGATGGGATATTGATGATCGATACTTCTCCGAGCGGGTTAGCGGTAAAATTTTGCCCGAATAGTAGACTGGGCACACCTAATGGGTAGGTCCGCAGTAAACTGGCGAAATTAAATTGGGCAAGGGATTGGTTAAAGGATTCCTGGGAGGAATTGGCAATTGAAACCAGTTCGGGGGAGTTTTGCACAGCCCGAAACGTATCAAAAGAACTGGTAACCAACGGCTGCAAAGCAGCCTGCATCGAAAAGTGCGGACCTAACCATAAAAATACATCCAGCAGTAAAGGCACCAGGATCAAGACAATATTCCCGGCAACGGTGTTAAAACCCGTAACCAGGGTCGGTATCATTTTCGGAGGAGTAATGGTTGAATCGAAAGTTTGCGTATCCATATCAAGCGATTATTGTACCACGTCATGGGTGGTAAAAATTGAGGACTTTTGTTCTAGGCTATGAATTTTATTGGATTGTACGTCCTTGCGAAAAAAGAGTAGAATGGGGGCATGGAAGAACATAGACATTTACCCGATTTGGGTCATTTAAGCACCTTAATGGCCGTCATTCTGCTTGCTTACGCCACTACTTCATTTATAACACTCCCGGCACAAGACCTCTCCATCCAACTGCCCAATTTTTATCTTGAGATTCCGCTGAGTTTTTCTACCGCCATTTCTTTTTTGGCGGCTGCCCTGGCTGCCGTTGGCAGCGAATGGCTGATCCGCGACCACCCCCACCTGTACCAAAAATCCACCATCCCGCACTGGTTCTTGCCGGCGTTGTCTGCCTGGGCGATCGGTGTGCCGCTCGGTTCACTCGAAGTAAGTGCATCCTGGTGGCTGATGCTTGGGTTGAGCGGATTGCTGTTGGTGCTGGTCTTCATTGCCGAATACATCGCCGTTGACCCTTCGGATGTGCGCCATACCGTTTCTACCGTCATGCTCACCGCGGTTTCCTTTGCCTTATTCCTGATCCTGGCCGTTGCCGTGCGCGGCTCCGATTTGCGCCTGTACTTATCCATCGCGATCTTGTTCCCGGCCAGTTTCATGGTCACCTTACGCACCATGCAGCTCCGCTTGGGCAACCCCTGGCGCTTCCAATGGGCTCTGGGGATCGCCCTCCTCATCGGGCAGCTTGGGCTGGGGCTGCATTACTGGCCGCTGCAGCCTGTTCAATTCGGTCTGCTTCTGCTCGGGCCTGCCTATGGGTTGACATCCATTGCCATCTCCATCGAAGAATCCCAGACCGGGCGCAACCTGTGGGTCGAACCGGCCGTGATGACGGCAGCCGTCTGGCTGGTGGCTTTGTTCATCCGCTCCTGATCATGGTTTCCAGATCCCTTTCACTGACAATCGATCAAAGAAATACTATCCTGGCTTGGGTGCAGGCGCACCTGCCCGAGGAAGCCTGCGGTATGCTGGGCGGGTGTAATGGCATCATCCAACACATCATCCCCATAACCAATGTTGCTCATTCCCCAATAGAATTCAGCATGGATGGCCTTGAGCAGCTTAATGCCATGCAAACCCTTGAGGCGCAGGGTTTGGAGATAACGGCTATTTTCCATTCCCACCCTAACGGACCGATCCTCCCTTCGGACCGGGATATCGCCACATATTATTATCCCGATTCTGTTATGCTCATCGCCGCGCCCACTCCCTCGGGCTGGGACTTGTTCGCCTATCGCATCAAAGGTAGGAAAGCCTTTCAGATACCTATCAAATCCACCCCAGGCGTAACTCCACCCACCGCATCGTGTTAATGTAGGTGTATGGAGAACTGTGATGACCTTAATCCTTAGTTTTATTGTTTGTGTACTGGCTTATCTAGTCGGCAGCATCCCGTTTGGATTGGTATTCGTCCGTTTGATCAAAGGCAAAGATATTTTATCCATCGGCAGCGGTCGAACCGGCACCACCAATGCCATCCGCGCCGGAGGTTTGTTCCCCGGTGCCCTCACTGTCCTCTTTGATACCTTCAAAGGCACCGCCGCTGTATGGCTGGCCAAAGCATTGGTCCCCGAATTGTTCTGGGTGCATGTGCTGTGCGCAACCCTGGCTATCATCGGTCATAACTACTCCATCTTCCTTATCCAGCGCGATGAAAGCGGCAAGATCCATTTACGCGGCGGCGCAGGCGGGGCCACCTGTTTGGGCGGCGCCATCGGTTTATGGTCCCCTGCCCTCACCTACCTACTCCCCGCCGGATTCCTGGTTTACATCATCATCGGCTACGCCTCCGTGACAACCATCTCGGCAGCCCTCATGTCCATCATCCTGTTTGGCTACCGCTCCGTTGAAAGCCTTGGACCTGTGGAATATACCCTGTATGGTGTGTTCTCCCTCTTCATCGTGTTGTGGGCTTTGAGACCGAATATCGAGCGCCTGCGCTTGGGCACCGAACGGGCCGTGGGCTTACGCGCATTGCGTCAAAAACTCACCCGAGAAAAAGCCGTAGAATAATCTCCGGTTTAATTCATCAAATCTACGGCGGGGCTATCCCCGCCGTTTTTATTTAATGATTGTTCGCCGAGCTTGTCTAAGGAACCATATTTATC
>DATMYN010000321.1:0-5030 GCA_035560875.1 Longilinea sp.
ATAATGGCTTTTGTTATGGGTATTACTGCTTGGTTCGTGCTGATCATAACCCTGATCGCAGCAATTTTTCTGCTGGCCGGTTTTTTACGTCAAGACATGGTGGCATTGATCCTGTTATCAATTTTAGGGATAACAGGTATTGTGACCCCGCAGGATATATTTTCCGGTTTCAGCAGCCCGGCTGTAATAACACTGTTGGGTGTGTTTTTGCTAACAGAGGGGTTGCGTTCAACGGGTGCAACCAGTGAATTAGGCTGTTGGTTGGCAAAGGTCGGCGCAAAAACTCAAACAGCTGCTGTATTCTCCATCTCGTTGGCTGCGGCAACACTATCGTTGATTATGAACAATGTTGCTGCTGTTGGCGTCTTGATCCCAACCGTTCAAGCCATGGCAGACAAGGCAAATCTATCGCAACGGCGTTTGCTTTTGCCTGCGGCGTTCGGTGTGTCTTTGGGTGGAATGGCAACCTTACTCACCAATGCCAATATCATCATGGGAAGTGCGCTACGTTCTGCAGGTTATAACGGATATGGATTATTAGATTTCTTTCCAGTTGGGGCACCGGCCATTCTTGCGGGCGTCTTATTCCTGGCTTGGGTAGGTTGGCGGTTGCTCCCTGAAAAAAAAGTTGATCCGCTGGTTGTTCCTGTGATCAATGAGAATGTTCAGCCATCCAAGAAAAAGATAAGAGTAGCGGTTGCCATATTGGTCATAACCTTGGTCCTCGCTGCTTTCGATTTTGTCTCAGTGCCCGAAATTTTACTGGCTGGAGGGGTCCTGATGGCGCTTACTGGTTGTGTTACTTTGGATGGCTTTTACCATAAGGTTGATTGGCGAGTCATCTTTTTGATTGCCGGAATGTGGCCATTGAGTATTGCTATCGGTACCTCTGGTCTAGCAGCAGCCGGATCAGAATTGATCGTTTCACTGACCGGATCAGCCGCACCGTTGGTCATTGCAGCGATCATTATGGCGGTTGCGATGGGGATCACACAGATCCTCAGCAGCCAAGTGACTGCGTTGATTGTTGCTCCGCTGGCGATTACGTTAGCTGTATCCACCGGCATCGATCCTCGGGCTATGGGTATGGCAGCCGCCTTGGGCTGTTCCATGGCATTCATTACCCCTTATGGACATGCGGTGAATTTATTGGTTATGCATCCGGGCGGTTATGCAACCCGAGATTTCATCAAAGTTGGTGTACCCATGACTGTGATTGTTTATATCGTTTTACTTACCGGTTTACATTTTTTCTGGGGACTCTAAAATGCCAGAGCTTTTTTCATTCAACTTGATCCATTCCGACGAGCACGCCAGAGCGGGGGCTTTTCAAACCGCTCATGGTCTCCTGCAAACTCCGGTTTTTGCCCCGGTGGGGACCCAGGCAACGGTCAAGGCGGTTACTCCTGCCCAGCTAATCGAGTTGGGTGCAACATTGGTTTTATCAAATACGTATCATCTCTATTTACGTCCCGGGGCCGAATTGGTGGCTGAAATGGGAGGATTACACCAATTTATGCAGTGGCAAGGACCGATGTTGACAGATTCGGGTGGATTTCAAGTTTTCTCACTAGCTGCCAGCCGGAAAGTGGATGCAGAAGGGGTAACTTTTAAGAGCCATATCGACGGCTCACAGCACCGGTTCACCCCCGAGAAAGCAATTGCAATTGAGGAGTTATTGGGGGCTGATATCATCATGGCTTTCGATGAATGTTCCGATCCCGATGACCGGTCCTATGTCGAAAAATCGATCGAGAGAACCCATGTCTGGGCAGAACGCTGCCTTAAGGCAAAAACTCGTCCGGATCAAGCTTTGTTTGGGATCGTCCAGGGGGGGATTTACCCCGATTTGCGCGAAAAGTCAGCCCGGTTCATTACAGGCCTAGACTTCCCCGGTTACGCCATCGGAGGTCTTTCGGTGGGTGAAACCAAGACCCAAATGCACGAAATCTTGGATATGGTCGATCCCCTTCTGCCGGTCAATAAGCCGCGTTATCTAATGGGTGTTGGTTCACCGGAAGATTTGATCAACGGCATCCGGCGGGGCGTGGACATTTTTGATTGTGTATTGCCCACCCGCCTTGCACGCCATGCCAGTGCCTTTACCTCTCAGGGCAGGATCAATATGATGAATGCAGGATTTGCTCATGACACTGAGCCGATCGAGAAGATGTGCGGATGTTACACCTGCACAACCTTTACACGCGCTTATTTGAGACATTTGATTGTAGCCAAAGAAATGCTGGCTTCGACATTAATCTCGATCCATAACTTATATTTCTTAGTACACTTGGTTCAGCAAGCCCGCCAGGCGATTATGGAAGATAGATTTCAACCCTTCGCCGATGAATTCCTGGCGCATTACAATACGAAAAGAAAGTGATTATCAGGAAATTACTTATGACTCTACTTCAAGCAATACTTTTAGGGATTGTCCAAGGATTAACCGAATTCTTACCGATATCAAGTTCGGGTCATTTGGTGCTGATACCTTATCTGGCTGGGTGGAGCTTCCCGGCTGACCAGATCATGCCTTTTGATGTTTTGGTTCAACTAGGCACCTTGGTGGCAGTGATCATCTTCTTTTGGAAAGATCTGTGGGATATTGTTCACGACTGGGTATTGGCATTAATCCACCGCAAACCATTTGAGACTCCGGCAGCGCGTATGGGTTGGTATTTGATCCTAGCAACCATCCCGGCCGGTTTGGTCGGATTACTCCTCAAGGATGTGGTTGAAAGTGTTTTTCAAAGTGCAGCCTGGACGGCTGGATTTTTATGTGTAACTGCAGCATTGTTATTCCTGGCTGAATGGATCGGTAAACGATCTCGGAATTTTGAACACTTTACATGGAAAGACGCATTATGGATGGGTGTCTTCCAGATCATTTCGATCTTCCCGGGCGTATCCCGCTCGGGTTCCACAATATCCGGAGGTATGGTCAACAACCTTGACCGGCCAACGGCAGCGCGTTTCTCCTTCCTCATGTCGATACCGATCATGCTGGCAGCCGGGGTGTTGGGGATCAAGGATTTGGCTGCTGTAAATAACCTTAGCGCTTTTTTGCCAGTTTTATTGGTTGGATTTGTCACCGCCGGTATTGTCGGCTATTTATCGATCCGTTGGTTATTGCATTTTCTTACCCGTCAATCTTTGGTTGTGTTTTCCATATACTGCATCGTAGCGGCCGTGTTAAGTCTGGGGTTCATCTTTCTTTTTGGTGAAGAACAGCCAGTAACGGCTGAAGCCGATTCCTCCGCGGTTGTGACGGAATACCGCGTATCGGTTACGCCTGAATTGGAATGGATGGATGATACTTTTAATGTGTGTGCGGAAAATACCGGGGTGGATGTCTTGGTAACCGTACAACCGGTTGACAGCCTCGATGTAGCAAATGCAACAGTACTCCGTTGGAGTACTCCCGCGACCATGGATGGGGTTGCCTTTACTTTGGGACAGGAGTCCGTGGCCTTTATTGTTAACCCGCAGCAAGAAACCCATTCTGCAGCCCTGAGTGATTTGGTTCAATTATTGGGGGGAACGACAGGTACCTGGGCGAACGGTTCCGCGGTTGTGATTTGGACGTATCCGGATGGCGATGAAATCCTAACCATGGTTGAAACTGAGCTATTGGATGGTGGTTTGATTGCCAACACGGCTCATATTGCACCTGATCCCGAGGCTGTTCTTCAGGCTGTTGCAGCCGACCCCAACGCGATTGGATTCATCCCTTTAGGATTACTTAATGAACGGGTGCGGGCTTTGGCATTGACGGATGCTCCCACTGATTTCCTCACCCAAGATGTTTTAGCTATCTCCCCAACCACTCCGCAAGAACCATTAACATCCTGGCTGGCTTGTCTGCAATCCGTATTGACACCCTAAAGGTAAAACATGCCGGTTACCGTTATCTATCGAAACAAAGAGATGCAAGTAAAAGCCAACTGTACGGTATTGCAGATGCTTAAGGAATTAGGCTTTTCACCGGAATCCCACCTTGTGGTTCGGCAAGGAGTATTGTTGAATGAACGGGATAGACTAAAAGAAGGGGATCAAGTTAAGCTGGTACCGGCAATCTCGGGGGGATCGTGATGAGTATGATCTGTCACCGCTGTGACCAACGCGCCGTGATCCGTTTATGGCAGCACCGGCTCCAGCTTTGCAGTGAACATTATATCGAGTGGTTCATAAAGTATACTGCTCAGACCATCGAGCGGTACCATATGCTCAATCAAGGGGAACGAATAATTGTGGCTGTCTCTGGGGGTAAGGATTCCTTGGCTATATGGGATGTGCTTCAACGTTTAGGATATTCTGCCGATGGGTTGTACATAAATTTGGGGATAAGTAAGGACGGCGATTATTCCCATCATTCTCTTCAACATGCCCAGGCATTTGCCTGTCAGCATAATTTATCCCTGCAGGTGGTTGACTTGATCGACCAATATGGAGCGGGGATCCCCGAGCTTTCCTCACGGAGGCACCGCAGTCAAAAACCTTGTTCAACCTGCGGGTTGGTCAAACGCCACATCATGAATGAGGCAGCCCAAAAAGGGGATTATGACGCCCTCGTTACCGGCCACAATTTGGATGACGAAGTATCAGTATTATTCTCCAATACGCTCAGTTGGGATATGGAGATGATCAGCCGCCAGTCACCGGTTTTACCGGCGGGGCTTGGTTTTACTCGCAAGCTAAAGCCGTTGTGCCGGTTCAGTGAACGCGAAACCACTGCCTATGCTCTTGTCAATGGTATTCAATACATTGAAGAAGAATGTCCCTTCGCTGAGGGCGCCAGTATGCTGTATTACAAAGGAATCCTTAACCAAATGGAAGAGCAGCAGCGTGGTTTGAAACTCCGGTTCTATTCGGATTTCTTGAAGGTAAGGAAAATGGGGCAGTTGCCATCCCACAATTATAAGGATGCTACCGGAGGGGATGTAACCCTCTGTCCACAATGTGGGCAGCCGACTTCCTCGGGAAATCTATGCTCCTTTTGTCGATTGATGAATACCCCATAAAAGTAGACC
>DATMYN010000322.1:0-11586 GCA_035560875.1 Longilinea sp.
TCCAGGACTGCCAGAGTTCGAATATGTAAAACCCGCTTCTTTGAAGGAAGCCAGCAAGTTCCTGGCCGAGCATGCGGGTGAAGCCCGTCCTTTTAGCGGCGGAACCGATATGTTTGTCCGTTTACGCGATGGTTTCTTTAAAGAAACTAAATTCATGGTTGATGTCAAGGGCCTGGATGGGACCAATGAGATTGTTTTTGACCCAAAGAAAGGCCTGACGATTGGTGCAGCAATAAACATGAACCGCGTGGTAGCCCATCCTGAGATCCAGAAGGTTTACCCTCTCCTGGCAGAAGCTGCTCGTACGGTTGCATCTTTTCAACTGCGTACTCGGGCAACGATAGTCGGCAATATTTGTAATGCTTCTCCAGCCGGTGATACCATCGGCGCATGCATGGTCTATAACGGTTTTCTTAATGTTCATGGTGTGGATGGTTTTTATACTGTTTCCTTAGATCAATTTTTCAAAGGACCGGGTAAAACCACGCTCAAACCTGGAGATGTAGTTGTCTCCGTTGGATTCCCAATCCCTGCGAAAGATCACGCAGGCCGTTACATAAAATTAGGTCGCAATCGATTAAGCGATCTTTCTGTTGTGGGTGTAACAGCCCTTGTCTTCGAGGATACTACTATTCCGTCAGGCTATCGCTTCCGCCTGGCGTTGGCCTCGGTGGCCGCCGTGCCTTTTGTTCCACTGGCTGCTGAGAAGATACTGGCTGAAAAACCCTTCTCCGAAGAAGTTGCGGCAGAAGCAGGGCAAGCTGCCATGGATGCCATTACCCCCATCGATGACACCCGCGGTTCTGCCCGCTACCGGAAGTATATGATACGCAACCTTGTCCGCCAGGCTGTGATGGATGCCTGGACCCGCCGCAACAAGGCCTGATCACGAATAAGGAGGCGAATAATGGCGAAACACACAATTACTCTAAAGATCAACGGTAATAATGAAATCGTTGATGTTCCTGCGAATATGACACTGCTGCGCATGCTGCGCGAAGAATTAGCCTTTACCGGCACAAAGAACGGCTGCGCAGCCGGTGAATGCGGTGCTTGTACGGTATTGTTGAACGGCCAACCTGTTAACAGTTGCATGGTTTTGGCGGTTGAGTGTGATGGTCAAGAAATAGTAACTGTTGAAGGGCTGGCTCAGAACGGAAAATTGGATCCTTTACAGGATGCCATGATGGAAAAAGGCGCTGTCCAATGCGGCTTTTGCACCCCCGGTATGCTCATTTCGGCACGTGCTTTGCTTAACCGCAACCCGCACCCTACCGAAGAAGAGATCGCCGAGGCGTTGGTGGGTAACTTGTGCCGTTGCACCGGTTACGCACGCATAATCGATGCTGTCAAATTGGCATCAGAACGGTAAAAGCGGAGGCATCCTATGGCTCAAGATGTGACAAAAGGTATCGTAAATCCGGTAGGTAAAAGCGTAAAGCGCGTTGATGTACTGGAAAAAGTCACCGGTTCCGCTATTTACACCGATGACATCCAGTTTGGCAAAGCCCTTCTTCATGCGCGGGTCAAACGCAGCCCGTATCCGCACGCCCTCATCAAGAAGATCGATGTAAGCAAGGCCAAAGCTTTACCGGGTGTGAAAGTGATCGTTACGGGTGATGATTTCCCCAACTTAACCGGACAATATCTAAAAGACCGCCCGATCTTTGCTATCGGCCGGGTTCGTTTTGTTGGTGAAGCGGTTGTTGGTGTTGCTGCAGTAACAGAGGAGATCGCTGAAAAAGCGCTCGATCTGATCGACATCGAATATGAACAGCTTCCGGCTGTATTCGACCCGATTTATGGGGCTTCTCCCGAAGCACCACTGCTGCACCCCGACCTGGGTTCCTATGAAACCCCCAACTTCATCTTCCCCGAACCGGGGACGAATATTTCCAATCATTTCAAGATCCGCAAGGGTAACACCGAAGAAGCATTTACGAAATGTGCTGCAGTAGTGGATCACACCTTCCGGGTACCGCACGTACAGCATGTACCCATCGAACCCCACGTAGCCATTTCCAAGATGGAAGAAAATGGCAATGTGACCTTATGGGCTGCTTCCCAATCACCTTTCGCTCAGCGCGGCAGCGTTGCCAAAGTACTCCAAAAGAGCGAGAGTGCCATCCGAGTGATCGCTCCCTATGTGGGTGGCGGCTTTGGCTGTAAAGCTGGTTTAACCATGGAAGCCTTACCGGTTACCATCGCTTCCAAGGCGAGTGGGCGGGCAGTAAAGATGTGCTTGACCCGTGAAGAGGAGTTCTACACGAACTTCGTCCGCCAGGGTCTTGTTATCCGGGTTAAAGTTGGCTGTGACGAAAAAGGCCGCTTGTTAGCCATGGAGAATACCATGTACTGGGATGGCGGCGGTTACACCGATTATGGTGTCAATATTACCCGCGCCGGTGGCTACAGTGGTACCGGTCCTTATGATGTACCCAATGTAAAAGTGGACAGTATTTGTGTTTATACAAACCATCCTGTCGGCGGCGCCTACCGTGGATTTGGAATGTCCGAATTACACACCGGTATGGACCAAGCCATGGATATGCTGGCCGAGAAGATCGGACTCGACCGGGTCGAGTTCTTGAAATTGAACTGCGTCCAAGGCGGCGACATCCTGGGTACCGGAATGAAAATGCACGAGACCGGCATCAAGGAATGCATTGAAAAAGCAGCCATCGCCATTGGATGGGGCGAAAAACCGGCTCCATCCTCACCGGATAAACTGCGCGGCAAGGGTATCGCCATTATGTGGAAAGCCCCGGCCATGTCCCCCAATGCCGGTTCATCCGCAGAAGTCCGCTTGAACGAAGACGGCACCGTGACCGTATCGGTGGGTGGTCAAGAGATTGGCCAGGGTACATTTACCGTTATGGCTCAGATCGCCGCAGAAGCAATGGGTGTGCCGTTTGAAGCGGTAAAGGTCAATGGTCCGATTGATACTCAATACAGCCCCTACGAATGGCAAACAGTCGCTTCACGGCTCACCTGGAGCATGGGTAATGCTGTCCGCCGGGCATCTTTGGACGCTCGTAAACAGATCCTCGACCTGGTGGCTGAAGCCTGGAATGAAAAAGTAGAGAATTTGGATATCAAGGGCGGGCAGGTGATCTCCTACAAAACGGAAGAATCACTATCGCTGAAGAACATTGTTGTCTATGGTATCTCCAAACCGAATGACCAGGGTTGGTATGGCGGCCCCGTCGTTGGACGCGGCAGCTTTATGCCCAATTACGTCACCGGGTTGGATAAAGACACCGGACAAGGCGCCCGTGCGGTTGTCCATTACACCACCGGCGCTCAGGCGCTTGAAATAGAAGTGGATAAAAACACAGGCCGGATCGACGTTATCAAGGCTGCTTCGGCTTTCGATGTTGGTAAAGCCATCAACCCCGATCTGGTAAAAGCCCAGATCGAAGGCGGTTTCCTGCAGGGCTTAAGCTCGGCCATCTTTGAAGAAATGCAGCTCAAAGAAGGCATTATGCGCAATTCCAGTTTTGTGGATTACCGCATTGCCACTACTTCCGATATCCCGCACATGATCGAACCGATCATTGTGGAAACAGCCCAGGATGATGGTCCATACGGCGCCCGCGGCGTTGGCGAGCATCCCATGGTCCCCACCATCGCAGCCTTAGCCAGTGCCATCCACGATGCCACCGGTGTGCGTGTGACCAATCCGCCTTTCTTACCGGAAAAGGTCTATTTAGGCATGCTTGATGCTGGCGTTGTAAAATAACAACAGATTTCATCTTCCGGGGTGGGAAACCACCCCGGATATGATTAAAACGACTACTTAATCTAGATTTAATGTGCCATGTGACATATCTCAGTGACATACTGACCATCATCACTTGTAATGTCAGACAACCACAATTAAACTTAACCATGTGCAATAAAGCCCCAAAAGATCAAAGCAATTATCATTTTAGGGAATTCGTTGGTTTTGAACGCGCTCGCTGAACCTTATTTAGTGAGTACCTTCTCTGGCAATATCAGTTATTAACATCAAATTTTGAAAGGATGGGAAGACTGTGGAAAAAAAGGAAATTACCCATGCAACGCTCATCAACCAGATAAAGGAGAGCCGGAAACAGGTTTCTCTTGGTGGTGGCGAAAAACGGATCGAAGCACAGCACGCTAAAGGAAAAATGACAGCACGTGAACGGATCGCTGCGCTGCTGGATGAAGGTTCTTTCCAGGAACTGGGCGGATTGATGACCCACCGCCATTCCGATTTTGGGATTGATCAAGAACGGATCCCGGGGGATGGTCTTGTGGCTGGTTTTGGTAAGATCAACGGCCGCCGAATTTGCGTTTTTGTTCAGGATTTTACCGTTATGGGCGGTTCCTACGGCGAAGTTGCCGGACAAAAAGTAGCCAGGATCATGGATCTGGCCATGGAAGCCGGAGTACCGGTAATCGGTATCAATGATGGCGGCGGGGCGCGTATTCAGGAGGGTGTTTACTCGCTTTCCGCTTATGGTGAATTATTCTATCGTAACACAATGGCATCCGGAGTTATCCCGCAGATCACGGTCGCCTTAGGCCCTTGTGCCGGCGGTGCCGTTTATTCCCCGGCTTTGATGGATTTCATCATCATGGCTAAGGGAATGGCAAATATGTTCATTACCGGCCCGGAAGTGATCAAATCTGTTACATACGAAGAAGTAGATGCAGAAACCTTGGGCGGTGCGATGGCGCACAGCAGCACAAGCGGTGTTGCCCACTTCGCTGCAGAAGATGAAAAGCACGCATTTGAAATCGTACGGGCTTTGTTATCTTACCTTCCCTCTAATAACACCGAAACTGCCCCGGCCATCCAACCAACGGATGATCCCTGGCGAATGGATAAATCTCTGGATACGATCGTTCCCATTGATCCCAACACGCCCTATGACATGAAACCTGTCATTGAAAAAGTAGTCGACCTTGATAGCTTCTTTGAAGTAATGAGCAACTTTGCCCAGAACTGCATCATCGGGTATGCCCGCTTGCACGGCCAGGTGGTTGGTATTGTTGGCCAACAACCGGCGGTGATGGGTGGCGCCATCGATATCGATGCCTCGGATAAGATGGCTCGTTTTATCCGCTTCTGCGATGCTTTCAACATACCGTTGGTAACCTTCTCCGATTCACCTGGTTTTTTGCCCGGTGTAGCTCAGGAACACGGCGGTATCATCCGCCACGGCGCAAAGATCGTATATGCCTATTCCGAAGCATCTGTACCCAAGCTGACCGTGGTTACCCGCAAGGGTTACGGTGGCGCCTACATCGTAATGGCATCCAAACACATCCATTCGGATATCCTGTTCGCCTGGCCAATGGCTGAAATTGCAGTCATGGGCGCTCAAGGTGCTGTGAATATCCTGTATCGCAAAGAACTAAAGGATTTGGGTGAGAAGGCAGCCGAGGAACGGACCCGTCTTGTAGATGAATTCCGTGAGAAATTCTCTAATCCGTATAAAGCCGCTGCGGCTGGTTTTGTTGATGACGTGATCTTACCTTCAGAAACCCGCCCGCGTTTAATCGCTGCGTTGGAAATGCTGCGCGATAAACAATCTAAGATGCCAATGAAAAAACATGGCTGTATGCCGCTCTAGGTTGTTTAGTACACCTTTACCATAAAGCGATTTTCAAGGAGGTGTTTCTTTGACTGAAATTACACAAGGATTGATCGTCAGTGGCCTCGGATTATTGATCACTTTTGCTTCTTTGGGTTTATTGATCTTGGTGATCGTTGTCCTGAATAAACTCTTTCCCTATAAAGAGGAAGCTGAAAAAGGGGAAGGCGACAATAATGCCGAGACCGCTGTAGTAATCGAGACCGCCGTGAGTGGGGATGAGGATACCGAGCTGGCAGTAGTGATTGCAGCCGCCCTCAGCATTACTCAAAGTCAAACCGGCAGTTCTTTGGGAGCATCATTATTGGAAGGCCGTAGTTCCTTTTGGGGCACTCGTCAGGCTTCCAGCATGACTCATAATTTGCAGAGGAAGTAGGAGTGAATATCCACTATGACTAAAGAATTAAAACTTACTCTAAACGGTAAATCGTATGATGTCGAAGTTGGTGATGTGAATAGTTCGCCGGTTTCCGTGGTTGTGAATGGGAAAGAATATCAAGTAGAGGTGGAGTTCAGCGGTAGTGCTCCTGTTGTAACACCTGCTGCAATGCCCGTTGCTGCATCAACTCCCGTTTCTGCCCCTGTTAAGAAACCGGTTGTTACCGCAGCGCCAAGTGGTGCAGGTGGAGATGCCATCGTTTCCCCGATGCCCGGTGTTATTTTGGACATTATGGTTAAGGTTGGCGATAAGGTAACTCGCGGCCAGCAAATATGCGCTCTCGAAGCAATGAAAATGAAGAGTGCCATTCGCTCTCCAAAGGACGCTGTCGTAACCAGTGTTGAGGTTACTGACGGTCAAAAAGTACCGCACGGTGCGGTCATCATCCGGTTAGGGTGAGGATAATATGGAACTTTCCCAAATGAGCGTCCTTTTGGACGCATTCAGAATGCTCACCTGGCAGAATATCGTCATGATGCTGGTCGGTGGCTTGCTCATCTATTTGGCGATTGCCAAAGATTATGAGCCAATGCTGCTTCTGCCCATCGGTTTTGGCGCTATTTTGGCTAACTTTCCCCTCACCGGTGTAACCGAAGACGGCGGCTTCCTAAGGGTTTTATATGAAACGGGTATCGCCACCGAATTATTCCCCTTATTCATTTTTATTGCAGTTGGCGCAATGACCGATTTTGGCCCGCTGCTTGAAAACCCCAAAATGGCATTGTTGGGTGCTGCCGGACAATTCGGTATATTTGGCACTTTAATGCTGGCGTTGGTTTTAGGGTTTCATCTGAATGAGGCTGCTTCGATCGGGATCATCGGCGCCATTGATGGACCCACGGCGATCTATGTATCTTCCCGCCTGGCGCCCGAGTTGTTGGGACCCATCGCAGTTTGTGCATATAGTTATATGTCGTTGGTACCCATTATCCAACCCCCGGTCATGCGTTTGATGACAACGATGGAAGAACGAACGGTACGGATGCCTTATTCCGAGAAGAAAGTCTCGAAAACCGTCCGGATCCTCTTCCCGATCATCGTAACCGTGATCGTTTCTTTGATCGCTCCGAAAGCCTCTCCATTGATCGCAGCCTTGATGTTCGGTAATCTTTTCCGTGAATCAGGCGCAGTGGAACGACTGAGCAATGCCGCCCAGAATGAGTTGGCTAACCTGACTACCATGTTCCTCGGGCTTGTCATCGGATCAACGATGACGGGCAATACATTCCTTAATTTACAGACCCTGGAAATTTTAGCAATGGGTCTAGGCGCTTTTGTTTTGGACACATTTGGTGGTGTGTTATTCGGAAAGATCATGTATGTCCTGTCTGGCAAGAAATTCAATCCGCTTATCGGTGCAGCCGGGATCAGCGCTTTCCCCATGTCCGCCCGGATCGTCCAAAAGCTGGGCGCTGAATATGATTTTGATAATTTCTTATTAATGCATGCCATGGGCGCCAATGCAGCCGGTCAGTTGGGCAGCGTTGTTGCCGGTGGTGTGGTACTGGCTGTCTTAGCCGGTGTTTTGTAATTCACCCTGGGTTTTTTTAACCCGAAAGGAGACCACACGTGACAGTAAAGACAGTTATCAAGACGAGTGAATATCACGACTCGGTCACGTTGATGCTGGTAGCAAAAGAACTCACCAAACTACCCGGTGTTCAAGATGCTGCGGTTGTCATGGGAACAGATTCCAATAAAGCCATCCTGGATCAAAGCGGTTTATTAACCGCAGATGCCAAAAAAGCAACTCCTAATGATCTGGTCATTGCTGTAAAAACGGATGGTGATGTTGATGCTGCCTTAGCGGAAGCCGATGCATTATTGGCAAAGAAACAGAGTTCCGATAATGGGGCTGAATTCCGTCCCAAGACGGTACGTGGAGCCGTGAAGGGGATGAATGATGCCAATGTGGCTATCATCTCCATTGCCGGGCGCTACGCTGCCGATGAAGCATGGGAGTGTTTGAAACGCGGCTTACATGTGCTGCTCTTCAGCGACAACGTATCTGTGGAAGATGAAGTTGCCCTGAAAAAGTATGCCCGTGAGCACGGCTTGTTATTGATGGGACCTGGGGCAGGGACCGCCATTTTGAATGGCGTAGCGTTGGCTTTCGCCAATGTGATCCCAGCCGGACCGGTTGGGATTGTCTCAGCAGCCGGTACAGGCCTGCAAGAGACCAGCACCTTGTTGGGAAAGAAAGGTGTTGGCATCACCCAAGGCATTGGAACTGGCGGCCGTGACCTTAAAAAAGAGATCGGTGGGATCATGTTCCTTGAAGGGATCAAAGCCCTTCAAGATGACCCCGATACCAAAGTGATCCTGTTGGTCAGCAAACCCCCGGCTCCTGAAATGGCGAAAATGGTCTATGATCAGGTCCTCAAGAGCAAAAAACCGACCGTTGTATGCCTCTTAGGTGGAGATCCCAAGAGTGTGGTTGTGGCTCCCCAGATCTACCCGGTGAATACCCTTGAAGAAGCCGGTCTGCTGGCTGCCAAGCTGGCTGGGGCACAGATCGCAGATCCGAAAACGGTTATTGCCAAAGAAACAGCCGAGATCAAAGAGATAGCAAAAACGCTAAAACCCAAGTTGAAGAAGACACAGAAATACCTGCGCGGGTTATTCTCCGGTGGTACGCTGTGCTATGAATCCCAGGCGATTTGGCGGGATGAGAATGAGCTCGAAGTCCTTTCGAATGCACCTTTAGATAAACATTACCAGATCGCTGACAGCAACAAAAGCGAGAAGCATACGACCATTGATCTGGGAGAAGAAGAATTTACCGTTGGCCGCCCGCACCCGATGATCGATAACGACTTGCGCATCCGCCGCTTGCTGCTGGAAGCCAAGGATCCTGAAGTAGCGGTCATTATGTTCGATGTGGTCATCGGTTACGGTGCTCATCCCGACCCAGCGGCTGAATTGGGCGATGCGGTCCGGAAAGCCCGTGAACTGGTAGCAAAAGAAGGCCGCGAGATCATTTTTGTCTCGTCGGTTACCGGTACGGAAGGCGATCCCCAGGGATTGACCCGCACGACCCAAACGTTGAAATCGGCTGGTGTGATCGTATGCAACAGTAATGCTGCTGCCTCACGCCTGACAGCCCTTATGGTCACCGAATAGGGCATACAGGAGAAAAAACGATGAGTCCGAAAATCAACGATCTTTTTGGAAAACCGATCAAAGTAGTGAATGTTGGTTTAGCCAGCATGGCTCAACCGATGCGCGACCAGAACATCCCGGTAGTAGATGTTGAATGGCAGCCTCCCAAAGAAGGTATCATTCGCCTGCATGTTACCAAGAGCGGGGTGGATATCGACGCCGCCAATGCAGAAGTGTGCAAACGCATTAAAGCCGCCCGCCCCGTTTTGGTCGGGATGGGCAAAGCTATCGATGTCATCCCCGGTTATCACGACCACCTGATCCTGCACGCCGGTCCACCGATCACCTGGGAACGGATGTGCGGTCCGCAAAAAGCTGCTGTTATGGGCGCCCTTGTGTATGAAGGTTTGGCAAAAGACGAAACCGAAGCCGAAAAGTTGGCTGCCTCCGGTAAGATCGAATTTGCTCCCTGCCATCACTATCACACCGTCGGCCCTATGGCGGGTATTGTTTCGCCCTCCATGCCCGTATTTATTATCGAAAACAAGACCTACGGCAATAAAGCTTTCTGCACTCAAAACGAAGGCCTTGGCAAGGTGCTCCGCTTTGGCGGGCTTGGCCCAGAGGTATACACCCGTTTAAAGTGGATGGAAACGGTGCTGTATCCAACCCTGAATAAAGCTTTGCAAAGTATGCCTGATGGTATTGATATCAAGGCACTCATTGCTCAGGCGCTCCACATGGGTGATGACTGCCATAACCGGAACCGGGCAGCTACTTCGTTATTCCTGCGTGCCATTGGCCCAGCCCTGGCCCGCACAAACAAAGATAATGAAGTCCTGGCTAAAGTGATCGAGTTCATTGATAAAAATGACCACTTCTTCCTTAACCTATCCATGCCGGCCGGAAAAGCCGCCTTGGAACCGGCTGAAGGGGTAGAAGGCAGCACGATCCTAACGGTTATGGCTCGCAATGGTACTGATTTCGGCATTCGTATGGCAGGCATGCCCAACACTTGGTTCACTGCCCCGGCAGGGATGGTGCAGGGGTTATACTTCCCCGGTTTCAGTGAAGCCGATGCCAACCCCGATATTGGGGACAGCACGGTTACCGAAACAGCAGGTTATGGCGGTTTTGCTATGGCAGCCGCTCCAGCGATTGTCAAATTTGTTGGCGGTGTTCCCTCGGATGCGACCGCCTGTACGATGGAAATGTACGAGATCACCTTTGATGAGCATGATGGTTTTTCCATTCCTTCCCTCAATTTCCGGGGCACACCGTTAGGGATTGATGTGCGCAAGGTGATGGAAACAGGGATCCTGCCCAAGATCAATACAGGTATTTCTCATAAGAACCCCGGTGTTGGCGGTATTGGCGCCGGTATTTTACGTGCTCCGGAAAAATGCTTCCGGGATGCGTTCGATGCATTTCGTAAAATTTGCTAATAATTCTGTAAGTCACATTTCATAAAGGAGATGAGCATATGAAATTGATCGACATGACAATCCCGCTCGGTATTGGTACTCCACCATGGCCTACCTATGAACCTTTGCAGGTCAAGTATTTCAAACGCTTGGCCCCCAATGGCGCAAACGGCCAATTATTAACCCACTCGAATCATCTCGGTACCCACCTGGATGGTGAGATCCACTTCTACACGCCCGGTAAAGACATGGCCTCTTTAACCATGGATTACCTGGTGCATGATGCTGCCGTCGTTGATCTTTCCGATGTGTGCGGTGATTATGATGTGTACACCAGCAAGATGGTGGAAGATCGTGTGGAAGTAAAAGAAGGCGATATCCTGGTAATCCATACCGGTTATCATCACTTTGGTTGGGATATGCCCACCGCCGATGAGATCCGCTATATGGTAAAACACCCGGGTCCCGATCGCGAATTCGCCGAATGGGCGAAGAAGAAGAAATTACGCTACATTGCAGTGGACTGCGGTTCTGCAGACCATCCCATGAATACCATCATCCGGAATTGGATGCCTCGTCAGGCTAAGGAAGCCGATAAGGTATTCAAGAAAAAATTCGACAAGACCGTTGAAGAATATTTTACCGATGACAAGTACCAACTTATGCACATCGAGATGTTCCCAGCCGGCATTATCCATGCCGAGTGCTACGGTGGAGAAATTGACCTGCTGTTGAATCAACGCTTCCAGGTTGGCTTCTTCCCTTGGCGCTTTGTGGATGGTGAAGCCTCTATCGGTCGTGCAGTGGCATTTATGGAAGACGCCCAGTACGACAAATTAATGGCGAAGAAGGCCAGTATGCCCAAGACGAAATTTGGTGACGCGTATGACCCCACTCATGTGGAACGCCTCAACAAATTAAGTATGGCTAACATGGCTTAAGCTTCAAAGTAAAACATTATCACTATTTTTTTGTATGGAGGATTACTGTGAGA